>CADBPX010000148.1 GCA_902796625.1 uncultured Pseudomonadota bacterium | reverse complement strand
GATGCGCGCAATATATATGTTCAAAGATCGGGAAATGCGGCGGCAGATCGCATTAATGACGTATATCAATGGGCAAAGGGAGCCGGTATTTCCAACGTAATCGGAGCGGCCGAAACCGGTGATTGGCGTACGATATTGGGTTCGGCAGCACAACCGATTAATTCGGCTGGACAGGTTTATGATGCTAACACGGTAGCCAACGCTATACAAAATCAGCAAAATAATGCCAATGCTTCGCAAAATAGCGGTGGCAATTCTGGCAGTGGTACTACCGGCGGTTCGGCAGGCGGTGATGCTGCCGGTGGTTCGACAGGCGGTGATGCTGCCGGCGGTTCGGCAGGCAATAATGATTCCGGTGGTTCATCCAATGCAGGAGGAAACGGTTGGAATAATCCGTTAGCAGGAAGCAATTCACAACAAACCGGCGGTGAAAATCAATAAAACAGCTTTATAGAGAACGAACGATAAAATGGGAGAAGCGTAATGAATATCAAAATAAATCTAAAGACACTTGTTGTTGTCGGAGTTTCTGCTGTTTTTACTTTGTTTCCGCTGAGCCGGAGCTATGCTGAAGAAGCGCCTGAGACTCCGGCAGCAAATAATTCATCATCGAATTCCGGCAGTGGTGTATATACCGGCTTGATTAACGGAAAACAGAGTTTGCCGAATTCAATGGCAAACCTATGCCAGATGAATGCCAGTGCAATTGCCGAGGATCGGCAGATGTTGGAAAAATGCCTGCAAATTATTGCTTCCAAAATTAATGCCGAAAATGCGGCAGACAGACTTGATGGTATAAAGTTGTATGAAAATATCCGTTTGGAACAGTTGTCTATGTTGCTTTCCGAATCTGTTGCTAAAAGTGCGGCTCAGGAAGATAGTGAAAAAATACAAGATAAAATGACTGATGCAACTGATAAGGCGAGTACCGATCATGACCTTACAAATGCAACTAACTATGATATGTCTTCATTGGCCAGAGTTGTCGATCGAATTCGCGAAATTCTTGCTGAAGAAATTAAGTATGATATGATTACCGAAGTATCACGTATTGAAGGCGAAAGTTGGTTGCGCCGCATGGAGCAGAATAATCCGGTGAAAGATGAACAAAATCCGAAAAAAGAACCAGAGGCCGAACAATAAGGGAGAAACATCATGATAAAAATAATGATTAGAAAAATATCACTAATGTTGACTGTTTCTGCCGTTGTCGGATTTTATGCAACTTCGGTTTGGGCGCAGACTTCGACGAGTTTTTATGAACAAAATGTTTATAAAAATGATAAAAATATTCAGATTTCCGTTAATGCAAATGGTGCTGAGGTAACTTGTTACGGACAAACATTTCAAATTAATGAATTAAACATGGATTTGGCTAAAGAAAAGTGCGCTGAAATAAAAAATAGCCAAAGCGGTGCTAGTAATCAGGGAGGAAATGTTGCTCAATTCAGCTCCAATTCGTCAAACAATGAAAAGCCGGTGACCGGTGTTGCGGAAAATAATGAAAAACCGCAAATAACCGAAGCTCAAAAGGATCGTGATGCTTCAACACCGACACCGCCTCCTGCTGTTCAAGTGGCAAAACCGGAAGAAGAAATTAAGTCTACGGATTTTACCGGAATAGCCAAAGAATATCAGGTTATACCGAATACTTTGGCGATTTATTGCCAAGCTAACGCGCAAGATTTGGCAACTGATCGGACAAAGATGGTCGGCTGTGTTAACAAAATAATATCCAAACTGAAAGCTGATCGCGCGGAAACGCTGCGTAATGTAACCGAACCGGTGCGTATTGAAATGCTGGAAGAAGCAATGATGCTGGCAATAAGCAAGGACGCTCAGGAAAAAGATAAAAGAGACGTTAATGATGAAATTAAGGATAAAAGCGGTGAATCAAAGACAGCCCGCGAAGATGTAGCCGCATCAGTTTATAATATTTGGTATTTAACCGAAAGTATTTTGGATATGCAGAATTTGTTTGCCGAGCCGATGAAATATAAAGCTTTTACCGGAATTTATGAAATTAATCCTTCGGTGATTGAAGATGAAAAAGATAAAGACGGACAATCTTCATCCGGTAATCTGACAATTGATGTTCAGGAGGAAAAGGCAAAAGTTACTAAGACGGTTGTTTCTGAGGAGGAATGTGAAGGCGATAATTGTTCCGGAGCAGATATGCCGGATATTAATGGAGATGAACCGGCTTCGGGTGATAACGGCGGTAATGGCAGTAGTGCAGGTGTTTCGCCGGAGGTTGTTGCCCAATCTCATACAAGCGGTGGAGATGAACCGGCTTCGGGTAATAACGGCGGTAATGGCAGTAGTGTAAGTGTTTCGCCGGAGGTTATTGCCCAATCTCATACAAGCGGTGGAGATGAACCGGCTTCGGGTAATAATGGCGGAGAAAAACCAAATGGAGATGTTGTAACAACCGGCGGCGACGGAGGAGATGGATCGGAAAGCGGGCAACCGGTAATATTACCGCAAAGACCTTATATAATACCGATTGATAGTCATCTTGAGGGATATCAAGGAAGATAAGGAGAGAAACAATGATGAATAAGAAACGATTAATCTTATGGAGCTTGTTGCTCTTGCTGACGGCTTCGCCAGCAAAGGCCGATTATGATTTGCTCTCCAGTGTTCAAGATAAAATTGCCACTTTCCAACAAGAGGCTACGCGGATTGTTTATGATCGGGGAAATATTGTTAATATTTCGCGTATGGTGATTTCCGGCGGTGATGTTGGGAGTATGTTTAAGCAAGAATTTAATAATATGAAAAACAATATTAAATATACGGCTTTGAGTTATGTTCCGAACTATAATCTTTCGGCCAGCGGCATAGTTTCTTATTTGCAATACGGTGATTTTGTAACCAAAGGGCTGCGAAGGGCGGTCAAAATTACCTATACTCGTAAAGACAGAATTAATAACGATGTGACGGAAAATCAAAGCTATAAGATGAGAATGAACCGATTGATGGTGCATAATATTGCAACCATGTATGCGCGGGCCATGATAAAACGCTTAAATTTGCAACAAGAAAATAAAGCGATTAACGAAGAAGAGAAAAAGTTTGATGAACTTATGGCCAAAGATAATTCTTCAATAGAGGAGTATAATCGTGAATTTAAGGAAGTTATGGATCGGGCAAATAAACGTTGGAATGCTGCACTGACAGCAATAAGTGATTTTGAAAATTCAAGTGCAAACATTGCTATGACGCAATATGTGATAGATAAAACAGAAGCTGATGATGAAACAAGTGCAAACGAAGATGACGACAAAGTTAAGGGATATATGGAATATATTCCGGTTGACATAGGAAGTGCTGTCGGACAGTTTGGAACCAGTACCATGCAGACAATTACCAATACCGGTGTGGGAGTTTATAATGCCGGACGCTACGTCGTTAACGGTGGTAGTGCATCAGGGGCTTTACAGCAGTTGGGCGGAGCAGCAGCCGGTTTAGGCGGAGGTTTAAATAATTCAACGGTATCGACAATCGGAACAATTACCGGTGCGACCGGAAGTATTGTCGGCAACGCCGAAAATATAGGAAGAAGCGGTGGCGATGTCAGTAATATTATAAATAATGTAAATGATGCTTTCGGTACCGGATATAATACAACGACCGG
>CADBPX010000147.1 GCA_902796625.1 uncultured Pseudomonadota bacterium | reverse complement strand
TTATGAATATCCAAAATTTTCAGTAAATTATTTAAAAATGTGGTTTTACCGGTTGAAGTTGCACCACTTACCAAAATATGTTCACCTCGCTTGATATACAGAAGCAGCCTTTCATAAGCATCATCCGGTATCTTAAGATCCTTAAGCGGATTCAGCTTCATCAGGGCATGCCCCTGTCTCATTCCGTAATCTTCAAGACCAAATGCCACGTCATCAGAATGCAGACGAATCGCCAGCGCAATACCGCCGGTTAAGTCTTCTTCATCATACATAACATTGCGTCCGCAGATTGCGGAAAAACGATGATCTCCTGGAATTGTCGCGTAAACAAACGGAGATCCTTGTAACGGATCAAAAGGCAACTCATAAGTGTTGGCTATAATATATAAAAGATCCGTTAAATATTCTTTTGATAACTTTTCATCTTTGTACATAACCCACGGATAGGCACGCTTACCGCGCATTCTGAGCCATATTTGACCAGAGCGGTTAATCGCCACCTCCTCCAGGTTATCTTGGTTGTACCAGTAGGATAACGGTCGTAAAACTGATTCTAAAACTGAAAAATCACTCATTATCGCCTCCTACATTAAATCAATTTTATCGTCATCAGGACTTTTTTCATTGCTCAACGTTTTTGAGCTGGTCGATGTTGGCGGATAGACTTGCTGTGAACCTGCCGGATTATTTACCGGACGAGTTTGTTGCGGCTGATAGATCTGCGGTCCGCTCGGTGCTCCGACCGGAGCTGCCGTTCCACCCGAACTAACTGTGGCCTCCAATGGTTTCGGATCCGGATCTAATAGTCGGTCAGGCTCGTCTACTTTCACGCTACCACCAGTACCATCATTTTCTTGCTTTTCGCTATCGCGTTGATAACTGTTCAGCCACAAATCTTCGTTCGGGAAAATAATAATCCGTGTACCGGCCGGCACATAAGTCACCGATTTAATCTTTGCTTTACGTTCAATAATATCCTCAAAGATTCGGTTCATCTGGTCATTGAAATTCTCACGTGCATTGTCAGCTGCCTGACTTCTGGAGCTGGAAGTTGAATAACCACTATTAAAATCATTTGTTGTTCCGTTGCCGCTGGCCATCACAAAGTTCAAACTGCTTTGCAAAGCGGTTGTTAACAACGGCAATGAATAACGTTTAAGCAACTGTTCATCCAAATAACCGATAGCACCGGCGCGTCCCTGAGCGTCTGCGGTTTGGGCTGATGAAAATAAAAATTGTGATCCATCAGGGCGAATCAAGCGCTTCCAAGAAATACCAATCTTAACAGCACTGCCGGTATTACCGCCGGAACCACCGCTATCACCGGCCGAGCCGATTACTCTTGATCCGGCCGGAATAATGATATTACGTCCCTCTTCGGCATATACATTACGTTCCACAATTGCCGTAATCGGAATATTACTGCTAAATCCCTCTTCAGCATAGACCGAACGTGCCAATACCGCCGGAATAGGTTTATCCTCTAAGATCATTTCACTCATATCCACACGCCAACTCGAAATATTTTTATTAGCGCCAGGCCAGCCATCTTTTTCGTATCCGGTGAAAACCGCAGTATTTATTTCTCTTTGCTCCAATGGACCTGATGCGGCCCGTCTTTGCTGTTGCATATTATAGATTGCCGCCTGTGTCCGCGGGTCCAATTCTTCAACGCCGGAACCGTCACCGCCGGCTCCTCCCGGTTTTTTACCGATACCGTAAGCCTTACCTAAACCGACTTCTGATGTCGGTATAAATATCTGTCCAACATCACCGATAGTTTTTTCCTTCACACCTATCGGGTTATAATTCATATCGACAACCACTCCGTCCGGAGTAACAAAGCCGATCTGAGCTCCGCTATCGTCACGAACCGTATCATCATCAAAAATATTTCCGATAACGTCACCTTCCGGACTTATGGCAATGCCGATAATTTGACTTGATCCTTGCACCGGCTTGATATTTTTATCGCTTTTAGTCTTGCCTGTTTTCTTGCCGTCACCTTCATTTTCAACAATTTGCACCTGCGGCCTACTTACTCTTTGGTCTTCTTCCTCATATTCACTGACGACATAATATTGCAACGGTGTTGCCCGAGCAATTTCTTCACCGCCGGCATTTCGAATTGCTCCGGCTTCAGATAAATAACCGACATTGTTGCCATCAAAGTCAACAACATTACCATCAAGCTTTAACTCACCGACAGCTTCATTGTTAACGCTTCGAACAATATAATCACGATTACCGCGGGCGACAATTTCATTTTTGCGATTTAGAACAAAGCCTTTATCCATAGTGCCGAGTTTACTGCCAACAACACTCAATACCGTACCGTCTTTAGTTAAATAGCCGTAGGTGACAAAGTTTTCGTCATAAACGTAAAAGTCGTACAATGCATAACCAACAATATCGCTACCATATTGTACACTACCGTCAAAATTGACTTTACCGACAACTTCACCTTTCGTATTGACAACATCACCAGAATTCTGCACCATTCCCAAAAATTTATTGTCATTATCATAGGCAACTTTATAGCGCATGACGTTACCCAATACTTTTTTAGACTTTTCAACAACGTTTCCGTTCGGTTGCATATAACCGATTATGCCGCTTTGCGGACTGACAACCTGACCGCTTTCCAGTACATGACCGATAATTTCATCGTCAAAATTGATTACCGGTTCCGGTGTAATAACCCCGTAACGAACTCGATTATCGCCGTCAACAATCATTCCCTGCCGGTTAACACAGCCCAAAGCTTTGCCGCTATAATCCATACCTTGGCCAACGCTTATAATTCCGCTGTAATTACCGTCAAAATCTATCAAACCATGATTTTCATAGCTGTATGCAATATAACTACCGACATCGGAAATAGCCTGTCCGTTAGGTAAAATACGGCCGATAAGTACATCGCGATTATTTATAACATCACCACGTCCGTTGACCACACCCAACGTTGTACATTTTTCGTTATACACTCCGGTAAACGGCACCAATTGACCGACAACAACTTGATTATTATCAACAACATAGTTATTATAAATAACTTTTCCATACTCCTGACCGTTCAAGTCTTTAACTTTTCCGTCACTTTGGGCATAACCGATTAGGTCACCGCTAATGCTTAACGCTATGCGTTTATCACTGCTGAAACCGACAATCGGTGCTAAATTCTGTCCCACGCCGCCTTTGCTTTCAATCACATAACCGCCGGGAACAAGTTTATCAACGATATCGCCATCTTTTCCGGTTAAAACGTTTCGTTGAGTGAATTTTCCCAGATTATTACCGTTAAATCCCAATGCATAAAGCGGATCCAACATTTTTCCGACAAAGCCGTTTTTATTCAGTAAAACACCGTCTCCGGTTAACTTAACATCATCGACCATACGATATAAACTGCCGTTTGGTGTTATATATGAGTATAGTATTCCTTCGGTTCCGTATATCGGATTAAGGGTTAAACTACGTCCAATCTGCCGATTTTCCGCGTTGAGCAAATATCCGAACGGTGACACCCGTCCCAATTCCGAACCATTTTTGACCGTTGCATTAATATTGGTACTGCCCAGTTGTTTATTATTACGATCAACCGCCACCATATCCGCAGCAACTGCACCGATAAGAGTGCCGTTAGTATCAAAAGCATAACGTCCTTCCATATGCCCGATCGGACTTCCGGTAACCGAAACGACGGTTCCGTTTGGCATTGCCATACCTTTTAAATGTGCCAAAACATCAAAAATCGGACCGGTATATGCAACTTCACCAATCATCTCATCGGCCTGATTATAAACTTTGCCTTTAGCGCCCAAATGGCCGACTATTTCGGCTCCTTTCATAATATTTCCGCTTGGCGTTAATGTGCCGAGATAGCGGCCGTTATTATCATTTACAACTGTTTGCATCGACACGGCAAAACCGATTACATTATTATTTTCATCAACAATATTTCCATCCGGACGATACATTCCGATAACGCGTTCACCGTCTAAAATTTCACCATTATAAGACACAACTCCCATATAGCGACCCGAAACATCGAAAGCATATCCGCTTTTCACCACACCACCGATTATCTGATCCGCGTTGTCATAAACATATCCGTTGGCGTGAATATTGCCGATTTCTTTGCCTTCAAAATCAATCACTCGTCCCGACGGAGCAATACTGCCCATAAATTTACCTTCCAATGAAGCAACCATCTTAGATGACATTAATCGTCCGTCCAAAACATATTCTTCGCCCGACTTACGATAAGCATAGCCATTGGCCGACACAAATCCGATTTCCTGACCGTCCAAATTCATATAAATTCCGGATCCGGTAATACGACCGATGGTATTACCGCTAACTGAATATACCAATCCAGGATAAAGGGTAGCTCCCAAAATATTGGCATTGTCATCAACTATTAATCCGTTCGGTAATGTCTTACCGACAATTTTCCCGCTTAAATCACGCACAACGCCGTCGCTATGAATTTTTCCCAGTAATCGATTATCCATACCGATGGCAATTCCCTGCGGCGCCACGCCACCGATTAAAACATTCTGGTTGTTCATAATCAAGCTGTCGGCGGTAATATAACCAACATTGTTACCGTCGGCACTGATCACCATACCGTTGGAAATAACCTGCCCGATCGGATTACCGCTGAAATCAACTGCCGTAATTTCTGCACTTCGAGCGACACTGTTTGTTACTAACAAACTTCCGCAGATAAAAAACGCATAAATATATTTTTTCATCTGTTTCATTATTAATTCCTCCGATTCCGTGCAACTTCCGGCAAAACGTATCCCGAAACATTTTTATTTTTATCAATGAAAGATCCGTTGCTCTTCAAATAGCCGACTTCGCGATTCTGATTATCTATTACTTTTCCATTAGCTGTCAATCGGCCGATAAATTCTCCGCGGCTTGATAACACCGTGCTTCCGATACTGTATACATGGCCCAATACATTATTTTGTTTATCAGTAGCCAAACCGTCGGTTACTACTTTACCGATAACGTTGCCATTAAAATATACCTTGCCGTCGAAACCGACAAAACCCTTAACCTTATCATCATTACCGATAACTATGTCTCCGTTTACAACCTCGCCGATAAATCTGCCTTCATCGTTAACCACTTTACCGTCAGCAAGAACTTTTCCGGATATTATGCGTTTATTATCCATAAACACACCGGTCGGCAGAACCGTTCCGATTAATTTGCCGGAATAATCAACAACAAACCCTTTTTGCATTTGCATAATGCTGTTTATGGCACTTCCGCCCGGCAATAATGTGGTAATATATTTTCCGCTGCCGCTGACAACCAGACCACGATCATTAGAGAAGCCGACATAATCACCCATAATGTCAACCATTACGTCTTGCGGCAAAACTTCGCCGATAATCCGTTTTTCTTTAATAACATGGCCGTCGGGAACAACGTTACCACTGATTTCCCCCTTGCGATATTTTTTACCGTCACCGTCTTGCGTTTCCTCAAGCTGTACCACATCGCCGTTTTTCACGACATATCCCAAATAAACACCGTTATATCCGCGGGCGCTGCCTTGCCGGACCACTCCGCCGATTTGTTGACCTTTATCATCAAAAATTAAGCCGTTAGCATTGATTTTTCCGATACTTTTACCAATGTTATCTATAACATTCTGATCATAATTTACCCGTCCAATCACGCGACCGGTCATATCTACAACAAATTTCGGATCAAAAAATTTAGCTGCCGAACCGCTGTAGAATCCTTGTTCTCCACCATTTATTTTATCAACAATAACCCCTAAATCATCATAAACATATCCGTCAGGGAAAAGGTGACCGATTCTTTTTCCGGTTGCATCTACCAATATACTGACATACGGAGCGGCAAATCCGACAATTTCCTGATTGGCATCGGCAACATAGCGATTTAAAAACTGATGAGCGCCTTTAACTCCGGCAATTTCTATATTACCGACATCATTAAACACTCCTAAAAGTTTACCCTCAAAATCAAAAGCATATCTGGCATCGCTAACCGAACCTAAATAAGCCATATTACGATCATACACCTCTCCATAATCGTTAGCGCAACCAATAATATTTTGATCCTTATCGCGTAAAATTCCGTTTTCTTCCAAGCGTCCCAATACCTGCCAGTCACTGGAAAATACATTTTTCATTTTAACCAGGTGTCCCTTCACGCGCGGCTCTTCCAAATCGAGAACCGTTCCATCAGGATTAAGACAGCCGATCTCCTTACGATTTGTATCACGGACATATCCATCGGCATTAACTTCACCGATATAGCGGCATTCATTATCATAAATACTGCCGGTTTCAATAGCTTTACCCATAAACTTTCCGTCAGGCGACCATACCGTACCATCGGCAAATATCCGATATTTGGTTTCCTTGCCATCTTGGCGAATTACCCCATCTTTATCTAAAGTTAAAGAATAATCGCACCCCCAATTAACAATGTATCCCGGCTGAACTCCAACGGCTAAAACTTTATCGCCGGTCAAATTGGTAACAATGCCGTTAGGGCGCATCTTGCCAACAACCTTTTGTTCTTTAACAATTTCGCCCTGATTATTGATTACTCCCAAAACCTTGCCTTCCGGTGTTATCGGTAAAAGATTCTTATCAACCATTGAGCCAACTACTCGCACACCATACGAGCGCACGACGCCGTCACTATCAACAATTCCGATAATTTTTTCACCGGCATAAATATTGCCATTAACATCTACCCGACCGATAACATTACCATCTTTATCAACAATAAGACTCTTGTCCTTATCAGAAACTCTGCCGATAGGATTGCCGTTTATATCGTAAGCAATGCCATTCTCATCAATACGTCCGATCAAATTCATCTGATGAACTTTACCTTCTTTATCAATCCACCCGATAGGTTTTCCATCTTTATCGACAGCCAAATCAACCCAATCTGTACCGGCTTTACCGATTATATTACCTTCTTTGTCAATAATATTACCGTTTTCATCGACTTGCCCAATTAAGTTGCCGGCAAAATCATACACCTTACCATCATCACCTATATAGCCGATGACATTGCCCTGTTCGTCAACAGCCAATCTGACAGCGGCCCCGCGCTGACCGATAACCTCTGAAGCATAAACCTTGCCATCTTTGCCCAGCGTGCCGATAACATCGCCATTTGCGTTGACGACCGTTCCGTTTGGCATAACAACTCCGACAGCACTGCCTTCATCATCGAAAATAACTTCACCTGATTTAGCCGTATGTCCGATTACTTCACCGGCTTCATTAACAACCTCGCCATTTTCATTTAAATGGCCGATAACATTACCGTTTTCATCAATCACCGAACCATCAGGTAAAACCCGTCCGATGATATTTCCGGCATCATCATAAACATAGCCGTAATCAACAGCCTTGCCGGTAACATTACCGTTTTCATCAACGATCGTACCATCGGCCAACATTTTGCCGATTACGTTTCCGTCCATATCGCGGGCTATTCCGTCGGCATCAACATACCCGATTACCTTGCCGTTTTCATCAAAGATTAATTTTCCGGTTGAGGCAACACCGATGATATTACCATCTTTATCCATTACTAAACCGTTAGCATTAACCTTACCGATGATATTGCCATCCGCATCGCGAACTATACCGTCGTCATCAATCACACCGATAACTTGTCCGTCCGGACCGACAGCATAGCGTACCCGTTTATTGGCTTCAACATGCTCTCCAGCAGGTCCGTTTACGCCGGTATCACAAAACTGACAGTCCTCTTTGGTAACCGCACTTCCCTTTACTTCAACTTCACTGTGCTTGGCATTGGCTGCCGAAACATTGGTCTCATGCCAAATAATTTTGAAATTATTCTGAATATTGGCCGCAACGGTCGGCAACCAACGAATCTGAACTTTACAGGTTGTATCTCCGCGTAACTCCTTACCTTTGCAATCTTCCTCAAAACTAAATCCTTCAGATGGAATATCCTCCAACTCAACAGAAACAATTCTTATTGCCGCTTTGCTGTTGGTTCCAATAGTTAAAACACCACTGGCCGAACGTCCTAACACAATCTTTCCCATATCAATTACCGAAGGTTCTAAAGTTATCGGACGCTCAATTTCCTCGGCATCATCAAAAACTATCTCCGCATTCGTATCGTTATCGGTAACGGTTTCTTCGCTGGTTTCGTCGTTAATATCAGTATCAATTTGATAGGTCTTTTCTTCTTCGGTTGTATCAACATTTAACAGCATTAAACCAAACAAAAACACAACCAACGCAATAATTCCGATAATCAGAATTATGCGATTGGTTTTACGGACGTACCTGTCCGAATGTGTTAAGACTTCTTTACTCATTATTGAACCCTTATAACGCTGCAGAATACCCCGTTTCGACCAAGTTGACTGCAAACTGCATCACCGTTTTCCAAGTTTTTCACCGGACCGACACGCAGATGGAATAATTCCTTACCTTGACCGTCTGCCGGTGTATCAACCGAATAAAACGGCTCATAGTTTTTCAGTACCGAAGGATATTTAGCTGACAAATCTTTCCATAATTTTTCCAAATTATTGACATTGCCGTCTGTCCCCAACTCGATAGAAAGTTTCTCATCTTCGCCACCACTGAGCGCTGTGCCGTATTTATATTGTGCATACGGATTTTGCACGACATTACCGTCCGGCATAACAACCTTGCCTGCACCCATTGCTTCGCACGGAACTCCGGAACAATTTTGGGCAACCGATGAATTATTCTGAGAATTTTCCGGTGCTGCCAAGTGATTGTTGCTTTCTTCCATAAATCCACGGCCGGAACCTAAATTAATTCCGCCTTTTTCGTCAGGAACTCCATATCCGGAATTTCCTTTGCCGGTACCTGCACTACTACTGCCGCTACCGCTTTTTCCTTGTTTGCCGGAAGGAATTTTCGGACCAACATCCCAGTCATCACCGTTTTCATAATAACTGGCATATTGCGTACCCTCATCGTCAGAGCGGCGCAATTTCAGACAAACCATTCGCTTACCGCTACGCATAACCATATCGCCGATACCTTCAACAATAATCAGGCGATTATTCGGCCCCTTTGTTCTGAATCCCACTGGTGTTTCCATGCGCTCGATAATCAAAGTTACAATCGGACGCTGCACCATGTTCAATGCCTTTTCCCCTAAATCGATATAGGTGAAAATATCATCACGCCAAACCCGCTCCGGCGCAATAATGACATCATCGGGATTAGGTACATAAATTTCAATATCAAAACGGAATTTGCTCGGATCAAGCGGAATGCTCTTTATCCAATCTTCACGCAAAAAACGTCTGGTATAAGCTGGATTAGCGTTATTATATATATTGCCGGAACCTCCCTTTGATGATCCTAAAACCGCTGAGCCTGACCTGGGACTACCTCCCGATGCGCCGGCATCGCCGACAACATCAATATCT
>CADBPX010000146.1 GCA_902796625.1 uncultured Pseudomonadota bacterium | reverse complement strand
TTATTTGTCTGGTAAAATTTTCCATTATTTTCTCCTTTTGTTAAAATTAAATTTTACTTTTTAGTTTTAACAATAAGAAAAATCTTTAACAATCCGCTTTAGCTAGCATTGTACCCTCTTTAGCTAGCAAAAGTGTTTTTTATTTTCCCTATTTTACGTACTCAGAACAAATATATTCCATAAAAAGTGGCCACCTCTTGCAAGATGACCACTCGGACTAACAATTAAATTTTTCAAACTTAGAATTTATACTGATATTGGATTGCAAACATATTACTATGATTGTGATATTTTACATCCAAATCATTTTCCTGATTGCGGGTACGACCATGCATCATAAACAAATGAGCATAACCTAAATCAACTTGATGATTTCCCTTTGTATAGCTGGCACCGGCCGAAAGCCAGATACGGTCGGTATCAGGAATACGGTTTGTGCGGTATGAATTACCGGCTGAAGGAGACTGATCCCATGCCGTACCGGCACGTAATGTCCAATTTTCGTTAGCATAATATTCCTGACCAACTGAAAATGTCCACGAATCCTTCCACTTATAATCAACGTCATAATTTCCGCCCGGAGCAGTAGATTTTGCCGGGAATGTATAGAAACGATGCCATTGAATATATTTAACGGTTGCCGAAGTACCCCAAGTATTATTCCACTTGTGGAAACCGGATAAAATCCAGCTAGCCGGCAACTCCGGATCAGCCATTGTATTGTAACGATTGAATACATTAGGCATGACTATGGTTCCGTCCGGCAGGCCGATATCCATATAGGTATATTGCTTACCACGCGGTTTTTGAGTACTCTTAAAGCGATAAGACAAGCCCAAACGTGTATTTTCGTTAAATTCATACACAGCACCCAGTTGCCATGAATTTGACCATCCGTTAACTCGATAATCATTATAACCATTACCATAAAGCGGATACCCCATATATTCTCCGACGGGCTTATTATTGATGTTTGAAGTCAATTGTCCTTCAATCCAACGCAAGATAGCACTGGCTCCGAGTGACAAGCCGTTATCAAAACGATATGCTGTTGAAAAGTTAAAATCCATAACTTCCAAATAAGACTTACGAACGCCACCTTTAGACTTTGTAGCTACATGGCTGTCATGCTTATATTTTGTAGACAATCCGTAAGGTATATAAACACCGGCACCGAAGAACCATTTGTTATTCAGGTTATATTGTGACAAAAAGCTTGGCAGCGGAACAAAATAATCCATTTTATCCGTACCATACTTGCTTTTAGCCTTGGAAGCAATTTCCGTAAAAGCCAAACCGGCTTGTACACCGGAGCGCTTTACCAATGTCATACCGGCCGGATTATATGCCATAGCTGAATAATCATCGCCCATAACACCGATACCGGCGAAAGAACGTCCTAAACCGGTAGTTGACATTTCATTCAATTGGTAACCGGCAGCATGAGCTGTCCCAACGCCAAGAATCAATGCCAATGCGGTCAAAGTGTATAAATTTTTCATTTAAGTCCCCTTTTTAATTAGTACTTCCCTGAATTTATCACAATGAAATCCGACGGTAAACATTCGTGTAAAAAATTTTACGGTATCTCTCGGGATACTAATTCATATTTAGGAGCTAATTCTATGATTTTACGCATAAAAACTGTGGATAACTATTTAATTAAGTGAAATTTAACCGACAATATTTATATAGATAATAACAGTTGATTTTAAGTGTGAGGTAAAAATGGCAACAGTTAATGATATAGAATTTTCCGATATTTATGTTATTCCAGATGGTTCCGCTTATATATGGGGACGGAAAACGCCCAGCGGACTTGTTCCGGTTCATCCTGATGATTTTGACGAATTTTACCAAGCACTGATAAATACTTATGACGGGCAAAACCCGAGTTATCTGGTAACATACAAAGGACTGCATTATCGTGTTGAGCGCACTGTCACGCTTGAAGGACAGCAATATTGCGCCCGCAAAATGCCGCATACCGTTCCGGATATCAATAAATTGGGAATGGAAGAAAAGCTGTTAAACTATCTTAAATCGCTCAGCGGTGCATCTGGTCTGATTTTATTAGCCGGTACTACCGGATCGGGAAAGACGACCACCCTATCCGCTTTGTTAAAAGAATTTTTGGTACGTGACGGAGGGTATGCATTTACCCTCGAAGATCCGGTTGAGATGCCGTTAGACGGAACTTATCACACCATTAACGGCGAGCTGGGCATTTGCAAACAGATGACTCCGCCGAACGGTTCGTGGGAAG
>CADBPX010000145.1 GCA_902796625.1 uncultured Pseudomonadota bacterium | reverse complement strand
CAATCACTTTTGACAGTTCGAACCACCGTTCTAACTTTTTCAATAGTTTCTGCCGCTCGTTCCTGCGCTCGGTTATACTTTGATATTTCATTTTTAAAACCTTCTATTTTGTTGTTTAGTTCTGTTATTTGGCTGTTGGCGACGGTTAAATCCGTTCTCAGCCCTTTATTGGAATAAAACAAACCAACCGCCACTAAAGCCAATACACTCGTTACAATAAGTAATATTTTAGTCATCTTCTAACCTTTGAATTTCTGCCCGCCATTCTTTACGATTAGCTATAACTGAGGCATATTCTTCCGTTGTAGCACTACCTTCGGCAATTTTTATTATCACATAATCGGTTTCTGCCAACTGTTGCTTTAATTCACAAATCCGCACTTTTTTGATATCTTCAGCGGAAGGTCCCGCATTCTTAACAACGGCATAGTATTCGCCTTGTTCTTCAACATGATATTTGCCGCTTTCATTACACCACTCGGCAACTTGTGAATATCCTTCTGCTTTTTCATCAGCTTCAGATTTTAATATTTTCCAATTTTCATACATTGTTTTACTCCTTAATATCCGATTGCTATCCAACTGACTCCCCCGGTATTCGTCGATGTACGATATATATCGAACCCCGTATTACTAATGCCGCGAACATAATAGTCGCCGCCATCGTTAGTTGTTGTTGCCCCTGCTGAACGAGCAATTGCAACTTGGCGTGTAGTTGTAAAAGCCTTTGAAAATGTAACTTGAGCCGCGTTTGATGTCCAAGAATTAACATAACCCCAATTAACAATCATTCCGTTACCGAGCTGAAAATAACCATTCGTCGCCTTTGACTTATTGACTGTAGTTACAATTGAACCGTTAGTATCACTGGCTCTAGCAAATGCATTTGCATTAATGGTAAAATCATTAGTGGTAACCACTAAATCGCCAGAAGCCTGTTCTATAATCCGTGACGTATAGTCGCTTGTGCTATTGTTATAGTGAAAATCAATATATGGACTACCTGAACTCACCGGATAAAGTTCAATAGGAGCCATATTAGTTTTAACTAAAAACGTCTTAGTTCCGGAGATTGATTGCGTTCCGGTTAAATGCACAACATCTGCGTCCAAAGCATAGCCACTTAATGCTGAACTTGTAATATAGCCGTTAGGATTGGTCGCATTATAAGGGGTATACCCCAAAGCTGATGTCACATCGCTTGAAGTAATACCGGTAAGATAGCCCTGATTGTTTACCCAATTTTCTGTCGCATAACCGGATAAATCAGCACTCCTTAAAATATTCGAACTTAAACGTGCATCTGGTATCAATCCTGTAGAACCGTCTAAAAGCTGGTAATTTACCGTAGCAAAACCAACAGAAAATGTATAAGCTGTAGAGTTTGTTCCCCTACCAAGCTGAATAGCATAGTTTGCCGATGCTATTGCATCATAACCAAGTGCTAAAACCCCAGTTGCTAAAGCTTTTGAACCTTTGCCAATATTAACAGAATTGTTCCCTATAGCTGCTGTACCTAATATTGTTAGAGAGCCAGTGCCAGTTGCAACATTCTGAATATATCCGCTATCATTAGTTAAGTCTGATATATTATCGCCGACTTGTAACGCGGTTGTTCCCAATTCAGCCCCGTTAATAATAGAACTTTTGATACTTATTGTGTTACTTGTAATATCAATGCCATCGCCGGCAGTATATGCACCCCCGCCGCCTTGAATTTCAATATTTCCACTTCCAAGCAAGCTATTCCCATTGATTGTCTTAATATTAGTGCCACTGACAAGTGTGTCTTGCTTAGCATCAAACTTCACTTCACCGCTTGCCGATAAATTGCTTAAATCAATGTTTGCCTTATTATTATAAGTGCTTGCGGCCTGTTCAGCCCAATATTTTGCGGAATTACCGCTCGGTTCGCTCGGATTTCCGATAGCCCACTGCTTAGCCAAATCAGCGCTATTGCTCGCCACAGTGGCACTTGCCGCCGCATTAGCTACCTCAGCATCGATCAACGCTTTTTTAGCGGTGTAATTGCTGTTAAATGCCGTCGTTTTAGTACTTGCATTATCATTATAGGCCGTCGTTTTATCAACCGCATTCAAATTGAAAATATCGGTTTTATCTGTTGCATTATCATTAAACGCACTTAACTTATCCGCATAATTATCGTTAAAATCATCGGTTTTAGTCGCGGCATTAGCATTAAAATCATCGGTTTTACTTATTGCATTGTCGTTAAAATCTGTTGTTTTAGCACTTGCATTATTATTAAACTCTGTTGTTTTATCAGTCACATTAACATTAAAAGCTCTCGTCTTTTCAGTAGCATTGGCATTAAACACGTTTAAGATGTTGTCAACCTCTGCTGCAATTTCCGCTTGACCGGATTTAATGTAATTAACTGCCTCGCCGACATCAAGCTGTGCACTTTCACCGATCGTAACATCTAACGGCACCCCAAAAGTAAGCGCTACATCGAGATTGACAGCGCTCAATTCCACAGCATAATCAGTACTTTCTATATTATACTGCATCTTATTCCTCCGTTATTTGCGGAAGAATTTTGTCTTCCATTATCATAATTCATATTCATTTTTTATCTCCTTTATTAAAGTTTAAATTTTAATTTTCCTTCAAACTTTAACGGAAATAAAAAAGTCTGACAATCAGCTTTAGCATGCAAAGTATCAGCTTTAGCATGCAAAAGCTTTTTTAAATTCTCTATTATTTGCTTGAGCTAATTGAACGAGTTTGTTTTTCTGATTAGTTGAACAGTATGGGATTTTCATATCTTTTGCTTTATTATCCAAAAACCATAAAACAAAACTGTTCGCCGTCATAATTCTTCCTTCTTTATAGCATTCATGGAATTTTGTTTCTTGTACTTTTTTGAAATATTCACGAAAGGGAGCATATTTATTATCGCGATTTTTGCCACTTTTAGCTGCCTCAGCTTTCCTTTCTTGGATAACCATATTTTCAATAGCCAATGAATGTAAATCATTCCATTCTTTCCGTACATCAAGAAGCAATTCTTTAGCCCATAACAAAATTTTATCTTTCATTTCCTGATTCTGTTGCAAAGTTTCATCTTGCAAAAACAATGCATCAAGCTTGCGTATAGCTTTTGTCGGAATAATTTCAGCAGTATTAATATTCATATTTTTCCTCATTTAAATAAGATTTATATTATAAAAATAGAGCTAAATATTCTTAAAATCAAGTAGTTCACCTAAATATTCCCCAAATTTGTAATATTTTTCTTACATGTGTATCTAAAACAGTATAATAAATATTCGAAATAAAAACTCCCCAATATGGAGAGTTCTTATTTCGATATAAAACTTTCACTCAGATAGCTGGCTTTATTTTTTATAGCCTAAATCTTTCAACCAACCGGATACACCAAATGTTCGACTGCGGAAACCAACCCAGCCTTCTTCAACAACATTGCATCCTTTGCATTGCTCTGTCAGATCTTTAATGGTATTTTGCACACCGCCGCTACCATGCGTAATAAACGGAATAACCTTTTTTCCTTGCAAATCATAATCAGCTAAAAATGAACTGACAGCCGGTGCAATCGTTCCCCACCAATTTGGCGAACCGACAAAAATCGTGTCATATTCTTGTATATTCGCAACTTTATCTTTTAGTTTAGGACGGTAGTTATCATTTATTTCGCGCTTGGCTTGAGCGGTCAATTCCTTATATTTTTCCGGATAAACTTGCACTGTTTCAATACGAAACAAATCGCCGCCGGTATATTCCTGAATTTTTTCAGCAACTTCTTTAGTATTACCGGAAACCGAATAATATGCAATCAATATTTTCCCATTCTCTTGTTTGGCTTCTTGAGCCGGTGAACTCTTACTGAAGCCAATAATTGCCAACAATGTCAGCATAAAAGATAATATTTTCATTTTTTTCTCCTTAATTTTTCTTGCATAGGCATATTAATTGTTAAACCATACTCTAAGTCAAGTTTTTTTTGTAAAAAAAATTATTGACCTAGAGTAATCTCTAAATGATATAGTTATATTATAGTGGCAAAATAAGGAGAAAAAATGATGTCAAAACAAATTTTTTATTACCATTTTAAATGCTTTAACTTATGGCTTTTATTCAATTGTTTACTATCCGCACTTTGTGCATACTGCCTCTATAAGGCGCCGTACTTACTTTATTGGGGGCAAACATCTGTCATTATCGCCGCCATATTATTTTCATGGTTTGTCTGGGTTTATAAATACGTTTTCAAACATCCCGTTGCGGTGATTACGGATGAAGGTATCAAAATAGACCATAATGCTCCGCTAAAATGGTGTGATATTTCACACACAGAAGAAAAAGAAATCCATTGTTGCGGAAAAAAACGCAAAATTTTATCTTTGCATCCTAAATCAGACATTGACTATAAATATAATTGGCTGCAAAAGCACAATGCCGGATTTGGTCCATTTTCTATTCCGCTGTACGGAATTTTAAAGTCTGAAGACGAAGAAAAAATACGTCGGATTATTCAGCAAAAACTCCACAAGTAACACTTTAATTGTACTTATAAAATAAAGACCTTTCGCACAATGAAAGGTCTTTATTTCGTTTTTAATCTGAAGTTGTGGTCTTTGATGGCATCGGTTCAGAAGCCGGTTTGTCGTCGGTTACGGCATTTTTAACGTCACTACCGACCTTTTTGGTGCCGTCCCATACATCACCGGTAACTTTTTTCGTGCCGTCCCACACATCGCTGGTAACTTCTTTCGTACCGTCCCAAACATCACTGCCGACTTCTTTGGTTGTTTCCCAAACACCATCACTGCCGGCATAAACCGGATAACTGGCCAGCACAACACCGGCAACCAACAAAGAAATTTTTAAAATTTCAGTTAACTTATTCATTACTCCTCACTTTCAATGGTTGAACATCTATAAAATAGTAAAGAATAAGCAAATTCCAATAATACTTTTATCTAAGCCTATCTTTGATGGGTCAACTGCCCGCGAATTTCCGCCAGCTTTTCAATTCTTTCCTTGGTACTCGGGTGAGTACTGAACAAACCGGATAAACCGCCGAAAGCTTTTAAAGGATTGACGATAAACATATGAGCTGTTTGGCTGTTGGCATTCTGCATGCGATAATTCTTGGAATAATCCTCCAGCTTTGCCAGTGCCGACATCAGCCATTCCGGATGATTTGTCAGGTAAGCGGCTCCCTCATCGGCCTTATATTCTCTGGTTCGCGAGATAGCCATCTGAATAATGCTGGCGGCAACCGGCATTAAAACTACCCCCAACAATCCGGTTTGACGGCCGTTATTACGTGCAGATGTACCGTTGACACGCACCATATTTCCGAGCATGGTTATCGCACCGGCAAACACGGCGGCAACAGAACTTATCAAGATATCACGATGGCGAACGTGGCTCATTTCATGGGCTAAAACACCCTCAACTTCTTCTGGCGTCATCAAATTAAGCAATCCTTGAGTTGCGGCAACTGCAGCATGTTGCGGGT
>CADBPX010000144.1 GCA_902796625.1 uncultured Pseudomonadota bacterium | reverse complement strand
GTAATAAGCGTTCATCGGCCACAAAGCGACGGCGATTAAATTAACATTAAATTCCGGTGTTGAAAAATTATAATAAATAACCCCAAATTGCAGCATGGCCGCCAAAACGGCTTTTACTTCGTCGACAAATTCACGCGCCAATTTATATATATACCACACGCCGAGAGCAACAAAAATCTGGCTCAACAGATACATTGCTCCGTCCCAATGTTGAAACAGTGTCCAAAAAGAATAAGCCACCCAACCGGAAAGCGGCGGATGTTTTGTTGTTCCCCACAGACAATATTTACCCCAAACGATAGCTTCCTGAGTATCCATCGGCAAGCTATGACGCAACAGCGGCACAACCGACCACACCAACAGATTAAAAAATAAAAAAATCACCAATTTTTTTTGCCAATTCATTACCATTTCCTTTCTCTTGGAATTATCTTGTTATAACACAGCCAAAAAAAATGTATAGCAAAATTTTTGCTTAGGAAAAAAACTCTTGCGTTTTGGCGGCAAAAGTATAGATTATAGATAGCTTAATTATTAATGAAAGGATAGAAAGATGGAAATTGTTGCGGTTGCGTTGCTTATTTTGGTTGCGGTTGTTCTTCTTAAATCGGTAGTAATTGTCCGCCAAGGTTATGAATACACGGTCGAAAATTTCGGAAAATTTACGCGTTCGCTTACGCCGGGATTTCACGTTTTGATTCCGGTTTTTGAAAGTATCGGCGCAAAAATTAATCGCAAGGAACAGGTTATAGAGGTCGCCTCGCAAGAAGTTATTACCAAAGATAATGCTATGGTAAAAGTAAACGGCGTTTTATTCTATCAAATTCAAGATGCGGTTAAAGCCGCTTATCAGGTTGATGACCTTGATTATGCAATTATGAACTTGGTTATGACCAATATTCGTACGGTTATCGGTAGTATGGAAATTGATGAATTGCTTTCGCAACGCAATATTATCAACCAAAAACTTCTTGACGTTGTCGATGTTGCAACAATACCATGGGGTGTTAAAGTTACGCGTGTTGAAATTAAAGACATTGCACCGCCGAAAGATTTGACTGATGCCATGGCTCGTCAGATGAAAGCCGAGCGTAACAAACGTGCGGATATTTTGGAGGCCGAAGGTTTGCGGCAATCGGAAATTTTACAAGCTGAGGGCTCGAAACAGGCAGCAATTTTAGAGGCTGAGGGTAAAAAAGAAGCGGCTTTCCGTGAGGCCGAAGCTCGTGAACGTTCTGCTGAAGCAGAAGCAAAGGCTACTTATATGGTTTCTGAAGCAATTGCTAAAGGCGATCCGAAAGCTCTGAATTACTTTTTAGGACAAAAATATATTGAAGCTTTGCAAGGTATAGTTACATCTCCGAACGAAAAATTACTGATGCTTCCGGTTGATTCAACACAAGTTATGGGCACCGTTGCCGGCATTGCCGAATTAGTTAAAGACAGCCTTAAAACAAGCGAAAAGAATGCTGTTTCTGCCTCTAAAAAGAACAAAGAGTAAGGAATAAAACCATGTTTGACTTTTTGCTTGATTTTAATTTATTGACACCGGTAACCGCGTGGCTAGTTACGGGTTTGGTCCTGTCACTATTGGAATTGATTGTTCCCGGAGTTTACTTAATATGGTTTGGTCTGGCCGGCATATTTATGAGCGCACTGGTCTATTTTGTGCCGATGTCGACCAATTCGCAATTAATATGGTTTGCCATAATTTCGGCGATTTTTGCCCTTCTCGGCCTCTATATTTACCGCTACATCTTCAAAAAGAATCAAATTCCGCAAGCCTATCGCAATTTGAATAATTCGGCGGAGCAATATGTCGGCAATACGGTCACGGTTGCCGAAAACAGCGAAGACCACATGACCAAGGTAAAAATCGGTGATACATACTGGTTGGCATATAGCGAAAAAGATTTCAAAAAAGGCGATACAGCAAAAGTTATCGGCGTTAAAGACAGTTTGATTTTGATTATAGAATAATCCGGCAATTGTTTTTATATAACTGTTATTGCTCCAAACCATCAGGTTTGGTCAAAAGATATTCAAATTAATTTAAATGTCCCGACCTCACTTCATTCGGAGGTATGACTTTTATTTTTTAATGTCATCGCTCGTTTTCATCAGAAAACGTCAAGCGATCTTCCGCTTCTTTTTTACTCAAACACAATCTTGACGTTTTTGCCGTAAAATTGCAACAGCCGCCGCATAACGCTAAAGTTAATCCCATAACCTAGTTCTGCCTTATCGATATAGCGCTCGGC
>CADBPX010000143.1 GCA_902796625.1 uncultured Pseudomonadota bacterium | reverse complement strand
CGTATAGAATCACCGGAATACATTACATCTTCCAAAAAAAGCGCATTCAATCGATTGCCGTATTCAAGCAATATTTCCTTTTCTGCAACTATATCTGCCGGACTGTTTATAGACATTATCTCACCTCGCTGTTTAGTCAAAATTGTACAAAAAAAATCTGCATTTTGCAAGCACAAAAAAAATTCTCCGTTCAGGGAGAATTTTTTGCTGAATTATGTATGGCTTTACAAATAATCACGGTTATGTTTGCGGGCATTCTTGTCATAGTGATCAACGACCTCGTCAATTTCTATGTCATCTTCAATATAATCGTCATCATCTTTAGTTATGGCATTTTTAGCATCGCCGGCCAAATTTTTGGTTCCTTCCCAAATATCACTGCTAACTTCCTTGGTTTTTTCCCAAATATTGCCACTAACCTCTTTAGTCTTTTCCCAAATACCGCTCTCTTTGTCAGGACCTTCGCGAACTTCCGTAAATTCATATTCCGTCTTGCCATGTAAATTGTGTTCCGGATGCTCGGCGTAATGTTTTGTGGTTTTGTGCATTTGATCTTCATTGTGATTTGTCATCTGTTTATCCTCCGTTATGTTTACCCCTAAAAAATATAAGCATTTTCCGATTTTCCAATAATACTTTGGCTTATAAAAACGGTTCTGCTATCTTTACCACTATTTAACTTTCAGAACTTATAATCCTAACAAGGAGTTTGTGATATGGTTATTATATCCCCCAGTCTGCTGGCCGCTGATTTCGGCTGTCTGTACGATGAAGTGGCAAAAGTTGAAAATGCCGGTGCTCAGTGGTTGCATCTTGATGTTATGGACGGTCATTTTGTTCCGAATTTAACTTTCGGACCTGATATTATCCGGCAAATAAGACGTAAAAGTAAGCTGTTTTTTGATGCTCACCTGATGATTGAACAACCGGAAAAGTTATTGCCGATGTTCTTTAATTGCGGAATTGATCAAATAACCATCCATTTTGAGGCAACACAAAATGTGCAACAGGCATTGTCTGTTATCAAAAATCATAACCTTAAGTGCGGACTATCGATAAAACCTCAAACACCAACTGAAGTGCTGAAACCATATTTGAACATGATCGATAATGTGTTGATTATGACAGTTGAACCGGGATTCGGCGGACAGAAATTTATGACCGATCAGCTTGTAAAAATACGCCAAGCCACCGAGATGATCGGCGATTTACCTATAACTCTGGAAGTTGACGGCGGCATCAATATTAATACCGGAAAAGAATGTGTTAAATGCGGTGCTAACGTGTTGGTTGCCGGAAGCGCGGTTTTTAAATCGGAAAATCCGGTTACTACCGTAAAAGAACTTATTAAGCTCGGAGAATTAAAATGACTACAATTATGATTATTGAAGATGAAGAAGCAATTGCTTTATTGTTAAAATATAACCTTGAACGTGCAGGATATCAGACTATTACCGTTTCACACGGAAATCGGGTTCTGTCTGCCGTTGAGAAAAATTTACCGTCTTTAATCCTCTTAGATTGGATGCTTCCGGAAATTTCCGGTTTGGAATTATGCAAAATTATTCGCAATAATCCGGAATTAAAAAATATTCCGATTATTATGTTAACCGCTAAAGGACAAGAAGAAGATAAGGTTCTCGGTCTTTCCGCCGGTGCCGATGATTATGTCACCAAACCGTTTTCCGTTCCCGAATTGTTGGCGCGCATTAAAACCAATTTGCGCCGTGTCAGTGCTACGACCGCTCCGACCAAAAAAGAATATGTTTTTCAGGATATTGTCTTAAATGCCGTTGAAAAAAAAGTCTTCCGCGGAGAAAATTATGTGCGAATCGGACCAACCGAATTTCGTATTTTGAAGTTATTATTGACCAGTCCGAGACAAGTATTTTCACGACAGGATCTCTTAAAAGAAGTGTGGGGTAACAGTGTTTATGTTGAACTTCGAACCGTCGATGTGCATATCAGACGTCTGCGCAAGGCCTTAAATGAGTTTGGTCCTGATTATATCCGCACCATCCGCGCAACCGGATACTCAATAGATGATCATGAAGTACCGGAAGAGATTGACGAAGAAAATTAGTACGACATCGCCGCTTGCAACAGTTTTTTCACTTCCGTAGTTTTAGCATAATCTAAGGCGGTTTTGCCATGGTTATCTTCGATTGAGGCATCGGCTCCGCCGGATAGCAGCATTTCAACTATTTCCGGATTCTGATTTAAAGCACTGGCAAACATTAAGGCCGTATGTCCTTCGTTATCGGTCGCATTAATGTCTGCCCCATACTTGATAACCCATTTTAAAACTTTAGGAGTAACATCAAAACGGCATATATTCATCAGCAATGTTCGCCCTTTGGCGTCTCGGGCATTAACATCGCTGCATTGTTCAGCATAAGGTGCAGTTTGCTCTGAAAGGCCGGCATTGAAGGTGTTTATCAAAACTTGTGCCATCTGTCCCATGTCGGCATTTCCCTCACCGCCGGCACCGTT
>CADBPX010000142.1 GCA_902796625.1 uncultured Pseudomonadota bacterium | reverse complement strand
CGGATTGTGCATAATGGCGCAAGATAAAGCTAAGCGCTGTTTAAATCCTAGCGGTAAATCACCGGATTTTTGGTGCAGATATGGTTCAAGTTCAAAAATGTTAATCATTTGCTGGATACGTTGTTGTTTTTGTAAACCGCGTAATCCGTATATTCCCGAAAAAAATTGTAGATTTTGCCAAACAGACAGTGTTGAAAATAAAGAAAATTTTTGTGCCATATAGCCTAATTGTGAACGAGCTAATGTTGGACTTTTAATCATATCATAGTCTAAAATATAGCCGTTTCCTGAGGTGGGTTTAATTAAACCGCAAAGCATCTTAAATGTTGTTGATTTACCGGCTCCGTTTGGTCCCAATAAACCGAAAATTTCTCCTTTTTTTATAGCAAAAGAAATGTTCTGAGCCGCAACAAAATTACCGTATTTTTTGGTCAGATTTTCAGCTTTGATAACGACATCATGGACAAAACTTGTTGTAATTTGCGCTGCAATTGGGGAAGGAGACATTTGTGCTCCGCCAAGTATATTAATAACCGCATCTTCAAATCGAGGTTTTACCGGTGTGAGATGTTTTTTCAAGTTGTTTATAGTATTTTTATCCTTAATTACCAAGCGAACGTTGGCTCCGGAAATCCCAGCATCAATAATTTTATTTTGTTCTTTCATTAATGAACGTAAAATTGAACGTGGACTTTTATTGCTGTCGTTGGTAATAAAAACAGATCCATCCATTGTGTCGGTTAAATTTTTCGGATTACCCTGATAGAGGATTTTTCCTTCGTTTAACAGTATTACCTGATCAAATTTTTCCGCTTCATCTAGGTAAGATGTTGACCACAATACGGTTATACCTTCATTTCGTAAACTATAAACCATATTCATTAGTTCACGTCGAGAAATGGGGTCAACACCAACTCCTGGTTCATCTAAAAGTAAGAATTCAGGGTGACCAAGTAGGGTACATCCTAATCCCAGTTTTTGTTTCATTCCTCCGGATAAACGACCGGCTAAGCGTTCGGTGAATGGCCCCAGTCCCGTAAACTTTAAAAGCCATGAAAATTGTTGTGTTCGTTCTTCCGGCGATAAATCTTTTAAATCGGCATAAAGATTCATATTTTCCTGAACAGTCAAGTCTTCATACAGTCCAAATTTTTGAGGCATATAACCGATATGTTGATGAAGAGTGTGTGTATCTTTATGCGGAGTTAGATTAAGAACTTTGATAGATCCTGATGTTGGTTTTAGGAGCCCCAAAAACAAGCGAACCAACGTTGTTTTTCCTGCTCCGTCTGGGCCGACCAGGCCGATAACTTTTCCTCGTTCTATTGACAGTGATATGTTATCAATCGCTGCCAGCGAATAACTCTTGAAATATTTGCTTAAATTTTTTACGGTAGCTATATCTGTCATTCTTGCTGCAATCGAATTGTTACCGGCATACCTTGTTTAAGTAAGTCATCGGCATCATCTACTATAATACGTAAGCGATATACTAGGTCAGTTCTGAGACTTGCGGTTTCTATATTTTTAGGGGTAAATTCAGCTGTTGATGAGATGAAGCCAATGTGTCCATTATAGGATTTATCAGTAGAATCTGTATAAATCTTTACTTTGTCACCGAGCTTAATTTTGCCCAGCTCCGTTTCTTTAATATAAGCGCGCACCCACATTTTATTGTTTAGAGAAACAGTGTAAACCGGAACTCCGGCATTAAGCATGGTCCCGGGTTCAACAATACGAATTAAGATGATTCCGTCAGCCGGAGATTTAACAAAGGCATCATTATACGCGGTTGTTGCCGTATCAAGATTAGCTTGAGCATATTGTAAATCAGCTTTAGCGATATCTTCGTTAGCTTGAGCTGTATCACAATCTTGCTGGGAAGCATCTTTGGTTTTACATAAACTTTGTTTGCGTTTATTAATGCGTGTGGCGTTTTTTAATGCCGCTTCTGCTTGAGAAACCCGAGATTTTGCCTGATTTTGTGCGTTTATAAACGGTTCTGTATCAAGAGATGCCAGTAACTGGCCTTTTTCAACTTTATCTCCTTCTTCAAAGTTCATGTTTTGTAAACGTCCGGCAACACGAAAAGCAATATTAACCTGACGGATATCAATATTCCCGTACAATTCGGTACTGTTATTTTTTACAGGAGTTAGGTGGTATAAAATGGTAAATAGCAATAACAGTAGACCGGTAATTATAAAAAATAACTTTTTCATATCTGCTCCTTCTTTTTTTCTTATTATATTTCTTCGGTTTAAAATGACAAGTATTATTTTTTATTCTAATATTGACAAAAAATATAAAATACATTATTATTATAAAAATGTTGGAGGGTAGTATGTTATTTGATAAAGTGCTGGACAAGATTAAAAATAATAAATATCTAAAGAGATTTTTTATTCCTGTTATAATAAGCGGAGCAGTTGCTGGCGGAGTTGTCGGCGGGCTGAATGATAAACCACAGCAAACTAAAAAGAATGTAAAAATAAAGCCAAAAATAGAAAATGTAGCTAAAGCGGATACGGTTACCGATCCAATTTTAGAGATAAAATTTCGGACCGATACACTGGATAAGCCTCGTGGCGGAACACTGTTATATTATTTGCGAGGGGGTATTACTCGATATTTTGTTGATAATAATGATTCTTATCGTCTGCAACTTCCATATTTTTGCCATGAAAAGTGGCATGAGCATAACGATAAATTAAAGGTGAATATTCATTATTTAACTCCTTTGGAATGTTATAAATTGAAAATGCATGATGAAATATCTGCCAATATGTGTGAGGTATTGACTGTGCGATATGAGTATTTGTTTGCAAATAATAAAAAAGCAGTGCTGGACAAATACAGCAAAAAACATCTGGCTTTTTATACCGATGCTATAAAAAAAGGCATAATTCATCCCGAGGACAATAGTCCGGCAGCTCGAGAAAAGGAGTGGAAATTTATTGCTAATGGCACCAGAGATATGTGGATGGAAACTTTTTCAAAACAATACAGTGCTAATACATATTTGAGAATGTGTCTCTATTTACAATGGATGGGGGTATCAAATTCTAAAAATGATAACTATTCAATTTTGGCAAATAAAATCTATACTATCGGCGGGGTTAACTTTTTTGCGTTGATGGATCATGATATTGAGGTTCATGATGATGTTGTTACATTGAAAAATAGAATTGGTCAAATT
>CADBPX010000141.1 GCA_902796625.1 uncultured Pseudomonadota bacterium | reverse complement strand
TACCGGTATGCTCGGCTTGAAATATGCTTTCTAGTTAGCTGATTTGGGGAAAGCATATTTAATTTCATGGCAAAAAACTCCTCAAGGATAACCCTTGAGGAGTTTTGTTGGAAAACTAATTGATCTTTTTATTAAAAAAACAAGTGGCAAAACTTAATGTTAACGCAGAAATTATAAGCAACGGCAGTAAATATTTGCTTATAAAACTTTGCAATGTGATAAAAAAATACTTGAAAAATAATAATTTTCGTTTATAAACATAACAGTTGTTTGGAGGGTGCGCTGTAGACAATTGTGGTTTTGATTTCGCACAAGCCCGCCTCTTGTTTGAGGAATGGCATTTTTGAAATATAAATTTATATGACAAATACTGAATTTAAAATGCCGGAAATGACCGAAAATTTTGAAGATTTATTGAATGAACAATTCGGCGAAAAAGGCATTCTTGGTACTGTGGTTAAAGGTACCGTGGTTAAAGTTACTCCGGATTATGTTACCGTTGATGTCGGTTTGAAATCAGAAGGAAATATTCCGGTTCGTGAGTTTGGAACTAATCCGGAATTGAAAGTCGGTGATACTGTTGAAGTTTTAGTTGACAGATACGAAGATAGAGAAGGCAATATTGTATTATCTCGTGAAAAGGCTCGTCGTGAAGAAGTTTGGGTTGATTTAGAGAAGTCAATGAATGCCGGCGAACGTGTTAATGGTATTATCTTTGGACGCGTTAAAGGCGGATTTACCGTTGATTTGAATGGAGCAATCGCTTTCTTGCCGGGTTCTCAGATTGATATTCGCCCGATTAGAGATATTTCTCCATTGATGGGAATTTCTCAACCGTTCCAAATTTTGAAAATGGATAAAGTTCGCGGTAATATTGTTGTTTCACGCCGTGTTGTTTTGGAAGAAACCAGAGCAGAGGCTCGTGCTGAATTAATCGATGGTATTAAAGAAGGCGCAATTTTGGACGGTGTTGTTAAAAATATTACCGATTATGGCGCATTCGTTGATTTGGGCGGTGTCGATGGTCTATTACATGTTACTGACATTTCTTGGAAACGCATTAATCATCCGGCAGAAGCTTTGACTGTAGGTCAGAATATTAAAGTTCAAGTTATTCGCTTTAATGAAGACACTCAACGCATCAGTTTGGGTATGAAACAGTTGGAAAATGATCCATGGCAAGCTGTCGCTGAAAAATATAAAGTAGACCAAATCTATAAAGGTAAGGTTACAAATATTACCGATTACGGCGCTTTTGTGGAATTGGAAGATGGTATCGAAGGTTTGGTTCATGTCTCTGAAATGAGCTGGACACGTAAGAATGTTCATCCGGGAAAAATTGTTTCTACATCTGAAGAAGTTGATGTTAAGGTTTTGGAAGTCGATGCCGATAAAAGACGTATCAGCTTGGGTATTAAACAATGCACTCCTAATCCATGGGCCGCTTATATTGAAGAGCATCCGGTTGGATCAGTTATCAAAGGTAACATTAAGAATATTACCGAATTTGGTTTGTTCATCGGCTTAACTGATGAAATTGACGGAATGATTCATTTGTCTGATATTTCTTGGGAAAAATCCGGCGAAGAAGCTGTTAAAGACTATTCTAAAGGACAAGAAATCGAGGCGAAGATTATTGATGTTGATGTTGATAAAGAGCGCATCAGTTTGGGTATTAAACAATTGTCGGAGGACAGCGTTGCTCAGGCTTTAGCTGGCTTGAAAAAAGGTGATGTCGTTAAGGCTATTGTTCTTTCTACCGATGAAAAGGGTGTTAACGTCGATGTTAACGGTTTGACTGCTATGATTAAAAAAGCTGACTTATCTAAGGATAAGACTTTGCAAAATCCGGAAAACTTTAAAGAAGGTGATGTTGTAGAAGCTAAAGTTACATCTGTAGATAAGAAAAACGTTAAAATCGGTTTATCAGTTAAGGCTTTAGAATTAGATGAAGAAAAGAGAGTTTTAGAAGAATATTCTAATACATCTTCGGGATCATCTTTGGGCGATGCCTTAGGTGAGGCTTTGAAAAAAGCTAATTAAGCTATCCTAAAATGAAAAAACTCGAGTAGAAATACTCGAGTTTTTCTTGTTAAGAGTTAAACATGTTAAGCTTTGTATCGGCAGATAACTTGTCTAAAACTTTTTTAACATAACGATCAATCTTGGTTCCGGCAGAAAAGTTGGCTGGTGCATAAATGTTAACGCGTCCATCTTGTAAAAATTTTTCTGCGCGAGTTCTAGCCCCATGCTTATGAGGTTGATATACGGCCACACAGTAACCGCCAAGTTTTTTGATCATAGACATACAAGGAATGTCAGTTTCTCCATCACCAAAATAAATCATATGATTAAAAGGTATTTGGCGTTCTTCTTCTGACATTGGGTGATTTACGCTTATGTTATCATTCAAGTCAAGACATCCCTTATTTATACGAAATAAATATTGCGTCTTGCCGGTGTAATTAACAACACGAGCGGGCCATTCAGCTTCACCGTATGCATTATACATAAAGGTTGAAGCGTACACCTTGTTAAATTTATGGGCAATCGGTGTTCCTTCGACAATTTCCTCCAGTCCTGATGATATCAGATAATGTGAGAGAATAATTCCTTTCATATTAGCATAATGGTTTATGCGGTCAAACCATTCTATTACACCTTTAAACAGAGGAATATCTCGTCCACAGTCAACAAAGTCTTGCCGACGAAAGGCAATTTTGCGAGCCTTAGCTTCATCAAGCATACACTTCATGTAGCAAAGGTTATTATCTGCGGAAAATTTCTGGGCCATCTCATCAGATTTTTGCCAGAACTGTTCTGGTGTAATACCTAATCGCTTCATAAATTCATATTCTTGCATATTACCGGCAGCAAGAGTGCCATCAAAATCATAGCATACAGCTACTTGAATAAATTTCTTCATAATGATGTATCAATAATATTTTTATGGCATCATTTTAGCTTAAAAATGCGTAATTGCAAGGGCAAAATTTTGATTATTTATAATAAAAAGTAAATCAAACAAAAAAAGCACCTTTAAAAAGGTGCTTTTTACGATTACTCCTGGGTTTACAATCCCCAAGATCCGCCAAAGGCTGCTTCAACACCGATTATGGTACTGCTACCATAATCATGTGAACCACGATCAATGGCGCGGAAATATTGAACATACGGGCCGACAGCCAATCCTTTGTAAATATCGACCATCATGTTTAATTTTGCACTGAATTCATATTCAAAGTCACGAGGATTATATGAACTGTATGAGAAGTAATCACGGAAATAAGAATCAAAATTAGCTTTTACGCCTTCACGAATCGGATATTCACTTTCCAAACCGATTTCATATGCTGCTTTTGTGGTTTTATCATGCTTATACGTGAAGTCATATTCACCGACCAGAGCAGCATATAAACTCTTGATATATTTACCGTCAAACATCTTGATACCGGTCATACCGCGAATAATTTTAGTACGTGGAGCATCATCGTTTGGATCAAATTCTGTTTGATATCCTAAATAAGCAAACGGACCGACATAGGCATCCCAATATTGCCAAGATTTGCGGGAATAATCGGTAGCTACTAAAATTTTATCGGCCGTTTCATTTTCAACGTTAGGTCCTTCAGCCGGACGTAATTTGGTTTTGCCATATTCCATGAATAATGTGTTATCCCATTTATAATTTTGCTCTTCATCGGTTAAGGCAAAATCAAAAATTCCTTTAGTAACGGTTTCGCTGTCACCGCTTAATTCTGAATTTGGTGAATTTTTATATTCTTTTGAGTTTTTAACTTCTGTGGAAGATATTTCTAAACCGGCTTCTTTTATATTGGCACTCCAGCCAAAGGTTTCGGAACCGGCTCCTTCCGGAGCATTAACAGCACCGGCATTGGCCTGATTGGCAAAAAATAAAGCCGGAAGCAATAACAAACTTAATTTATTAGTCATATTTTAGTCCTTTATAAAATTAGTCCTAGGGACATCATATAAATAATATATTTAAAATTCATTAATAGTATAAGGTGTAAAAATCTTGAGTTTTATAGAGATTATATTATTATAGAATTTGAAGAGGATAGTGATATGAAAAGTTTTATTTTGGTATTTATATCTTTTTTTATGTTGGTTACAGCAATAGCCGTTAATGCGTCAGAGCAACAGATGAGTGTTAATAATATTTTAGTCGAAAAAAATCAGCGGAAAATGTATTTACGTCATAATGATGAGATTTTATATTCATATGATATTGCTCTGGGCTCTGATCCTGTGGGACATAAAAAGCAAGAGGGTGATGGAAAAACACCGGAGGGGAAGTATGTAATTTCCGGACGAAATCCGACTAGTAAATATCACCTTTCGTTACGAATATCTTATCCGAATGCAAGAGATATTGAAGTAGCCAAGCAAAATAAGGTGTCTCCGGGCGGTGATATAATGATACACGGCCTACCAAATAGATTGCCTTCATTTTTACATCAATTTCTACAAAAAAAAGATTGGACTGCCGGATGTATAGCCGTATCAAATAAAGATATTGAAGAAATATGGGACTTAGTTGCTGACGGAACAGCTATTTTTATAAAACCGTAATTTTAGACTTGACAAAAATATAAAATTCGTTTATATTGACGAGGTAAAAAGTAATAATTTATAAATAATATATCATATGTTCAAGGCCAAAATTAAAACTCTTAACGGAGAGAAAACAAAGTCCGGTTTTGTCGCTATAACAGAGTATGGCGGTGCTTATTCAAATGCCGGAAGAGTGCGTCTTATTGCTAAACAGGATGGAACTCCGGCGACGGCAACGTTTTTGTACCAAAAGGGGGCAACGGCTTGCAAAAGTCAGGCGCTGGTTCCGGTTATGGTCGGGTATAAAATTTTGATAGGCGAGAGGGTGAAGGATGATATTCGGTTTCGTCTGTATAATGTAGAGGCCGTCAATATCAGCAATGATCCGCCGTTGATCATATTGCGCGAGATCAATCGCTACCTGCACGGACGATGGTTTAAGGACTTGTTCAAAAAGTATGAGCCAATGGTTCTAGCCGCCGGCAAGAAGTTGTATGACTATCATTGCCGCAGGCCGTATTTTGTCGAGGTTAAACCTCATTTCAAACCTGAGGAACCACCGGCTCAGCCAAGTGAAAGCGAACAACCAACATCAATAACAGACGCTGTCAGCGATGTTGATGCTTAAAGTAAAAACTCCCTCAAAGAGGGAGTTTTTGTGTTTTTTTATCCAGCCTAGTAAGAACGAGCATAAATCACATCAAGTGTTGCCTCTTTGCCGGTTAATAAACATTTTCCAGTTGTACCGCTTTGATCAAAAGGCAAGCAACGGATTGTTATTTTCATTGATTTTAATATTTCTTCCGTTGCCGGATCGCCGCACCATTTACCTCTGACAAATGCAACTTTTCCCTGTTTTCCATCTTCAATCCATTCGTTAGAATTGGCAAAATAAGTAGCAAATTCTTCAGGTGTGGTAATATCGGTACGGATATTATTTTGCATACGATTTAACGCTTTTTGATACATAAGCTGTTGAAGTTCTTCTAAACGCTTTCCGGCTTGAGAGATAAAAGCAGCTTTGTTTATAATTTTTTTGCCGTCTGACGTTCCAAAAAAAATTCTTTCCTTGGCCATAAGAGCGTCGTTTTCAATGTCGCGTATACCAACTTCACAAACTATTGGTGCTCCCTTACGAATCCATTCCCAATTTTTATCAACACTTGATTTGTCGCGACTATCAACTTTGGTGCGGATTTTTTCTCCAAATGCCGTGCAAGATTTTAATTGAGAACATATTTCTTCGATATAGGTCATAATTTTATTCCGATCTTCGGCTTTTTTGATAATCGGAACAAAAATAATCTGATATGGCGCAATTTTCGGAGGTACAACCATTCCGGTGTCATCAGCATGCGACATAATAACTCCGCCGATCAGACGCGTTGAAACGCCCCAAGATGTAGTGTAAGCGTATTCTTGCTCGTTGTTTTTGTTAACAAATTTAATATCGGCCGATTTAGCAAAATTTTGACCTAAATAATGCGAAGTGCCGGCTTGCAAAGCTTTACCGTCTTGCATCATGGCTTCAATACAATAGGTGTCTATTGCTCCCGGAAATTTTTCATGTTCGGGTTTCCGACCTTTAATTACCGGCATTGCCAAAGTATCTTCCGATAATTCGCTATATACATTAAGCATTTTTATCGTTTCTTCTTCAGCTTCTTTGGCTGATGAATGGACTGTATGTCCTTCTTGCCATAAAAATTCACGAGTACGTAAAAACAGGCGCGGACGCATTTCCCAACGCACAACATTAGCCCATTGATTAAGTAAAATCGGCAAATCTCGATAGGACTTTGCCCATTTTGCAAATGAATCGGCAATAATTGTTTCACTGGTCGGACGAACAACTAGAGGCTCTTCAAGTGGTGAAGCCGGTTTAAGTTTTCCTTCTTCATTAACCAAACGAGAATGGGTTACAATTGCCATTTCTTTGGCAAAACCTTCAACATGGTCAGCTTCTTTTTGGAAAAAAGAAAGAGGTATAAACATCGGAAAATAATAGTTTTCGTGTCCGGTTTCT
>CADBPX010000140.1 GCA_902796625.1 uncultured Pseudomonadota bacterium | reverse complement strand
CACAATCCGCCGATTTTATTTCTGGATGAACCTACCAGCGGCGTTGATCCTTTAACACGACGAGAATTTTGGAATCACATTAATTCTATGGTTGAAAAAGGCGTTACCGTAATGGTAACCACTCATTTTATGGATGAAGCCGAATATTGTGACCGTATAGCATTAATTTATCAAGGACAAGCCATTAAAATAGGCACTCCTGATGAACTAAAGAAACAAAATGAAAATATGGAAGATGCTTTCATCAGGTTAATTCGGGAGTATGAAGCTAAATGAGAATCATCAAATCGCTTGTTTATAAAGAATTTTTACAAATTATCCGTGATCCCAGCAGCATCATGATTGCCGTTATTTTACCGTTTATTTTAATTTCAATTTTTGCTACGGCAATAAATCTGGATAATAATTCTATAAAAACCGGCTTAGTTATTGACGGTAACCGCCAACAGATTAATGACATTATTAATTCTTTTGAAGGTTCCAAATATCTTAACATAGTTCGTTATGACAGTCGCAAAGAAGCACAGCATGACTTGGTGAATAGAAACATACGTGCTATTGTTATCATTCCCAATAACTTTGCCAAAAATTTTGTTCATAACCAATCAGCAGACATTCAGGTTATTACCGATGCCTCGGACCCGAACATAGCTCTTTTTGCTTCTGCTTATGTGCAAGGAATTGTGAATACCGCACAAAAAATATTGTCATCATCTTACGGATATAATTATGCAAATGGCATACAAATAGAACAAATCTCATGGTTTAATCCGGAATTAAAAAGTCGATACTTTATATTACCGAATTCCATTGCCATTATTATGACATTAATTGGTATGCTATTAACAGCTTTGGTAATTGCTCGTGAATGGGAAAGAGGTACAATGGAATCACTATTAACCACAAAAGCCTCTAAAATACAAATAATCACAGCAAAATATATATCATATTACATACTTGCTCTAAGTGCATCGGCATTTTGCTCTTTCTTGAGCATTGTTATATTTGATGTTCCATTTCGCGGTTCATATTTGATTTATTTCATCACCTCAAGTCTATTTTTATTCGTTTCAATCGGCTTGGGATTTATTATATCCACCCTTACCCGTAATCAATTTTTAGCATCAGTAACCGCTGCAATGTTTGGTTTTTTACCGGCGGTAGTTTTGTCGGGCGGTCTGTTTGAAATATCCTCAATGCCGGGAATCATTCAAAAAATCACTCACATTATTCCGGCAACCCATTTTATTCCGATTATAAAAAATTTGTTTATGGCCGGAAATATTTGGCCGATTATAATTTCAGAAGGGATATACCTTTTCATATATGGTTTATTAATGTTCGCCATTTTGTATCACATAACCAAGGAGAATTTGGAATAATGGATAATTTTATAACCAAGATATCGGCTGTTTGGGCTCTGGTTGTTAAGGAATTTCAGATTATATGGTCTGATCCTAAAAACCGCATTATGATCATTATGCCACCAATAATGATGTTAGCTATCTTTGCCTTTGCTGCTACTTTTGAAGTCAACAGCATTTCAATGGTTGTTTATGATAAAGAAAATTCACAAATATCTCGCGGCTTAATTGATAAATTAGCTAATACCCCATATATAAAACACATTTATATTACAAACACTCCTAAAGATTTAAAACAAAAAATAGATAATGAGGAAGCCTTTGTTGCTCTGACTATTCCTCCTGACTTCTCACGTCAGATTTATCAAAGTGAATCTCCGCAAATTCAACTGATTCTGGACGGACGCAAATCTAATACGGTTCAGGTTGTCAGTGGTTATTTAACGCAGATAATAATGTCGTATCAATACGAAATTAATAATACTCCGTTTTCTAAACTACCTATAAATATTCGTGTACGTAACTGGTTTAATCCAGAACTAAATTACCAATGGTACATTGTCATCTCATTTATGGGGGTATTAGTAACGGTTATGATGTTGGCAATTACTGCTTTATCAGTAGCACAAGAAAAAGAGCTTGGTACTTTTGACCAAATTTTGGTATCTCCGTTAAAGCCTTATCAGATATTGATTGGAAAGACAATACCAGCGATTGCTGTTGCCTATCTTGATTTAACGGTTATGATTATTGCTTCTAAAATAATTTTCCGCATACCGGCAGAAAGCGGATATCTCCTTATATACTGTTGCATTTTCATATTTTTATTATCAATAGCCGGTATAGGACTTTTTATTTCCACCATTTGCCAAACTCAACAACAAGCCATTTTCGGCGTATTTTGCTTTTTAGCTCCAACATTTCTGCTTTCCGGCTTTATCACGCCCATAGAAAACATGCCGTACTTATTACAAAAATTCAGCGTAATTAACCCGTTAACATATTTTTTTAACTTAATGCGTGGCTTATTTTTGAAAGATATATCATCTGTAAGTATAATAGAAAATTTACTGCCGTTGCTTATAATTTCTGCGTTAACATTAAGTTTTGCCACTTGGTTTTTTAATAAAAAGATCAATTAGTTTTCCAACAAAACTCCCCAAGGATAGACCTTGAGGAGTTTTTTGTCATGAAATTAAATATGCTTTCCCCAAATCAGCTAACTAGAATGCATATTTCAAGCCGAGCATACCTGTATGGCTTTGGTAATCCTTGCGGAATGTTCCCAAATAGCTGATATTGGCCGATAATTTATCCGTCAATTCAGCCGTCAAACCGGCT
>CADBPX010000139.1 GCA_902796625.1 uncultured Pseudomonadota bacterium | reverse complement strand
GCCGGCGGTGAAAATTATGACGGCTCCCGTGTTTTAAAATACGAATGGGTAAAATCGCTTTATGAAGAATGCAAATCAAATAATGTGATGTTTTGTTTTATAGAAACAGGCACAAAATTTGAAAAAGATGGCAAAATCTATACGATACCGAGCAAAAGATTACAAAGCGAACAGGCATATAAATCCGGTTTGCAATTTGCAGGAAAGCCGATTGAATGGCAACTACATAAGCCGCAAAGCGAACTTTTTGATGACGGCTGGTATCAAAAACATTGGCGCAAAAATTGTGAAACTTGCGGCTCAAGACTTATTTGCAACGGTTGTTCTGATTGCGGCGAATGTGAGAAATAATATGTTAATTCAATAGTAATTAGTTCTGCATCCAATTCTTGTTTTTATGATGAAATCATGGTGTTAAGGCAGGTAAAGGGGGAATATGGTGAGTAGAGATACCATAGCCATAACAGAAAATTAGGCAAAATTTCGATCTATTTCCATTTTTGTTCTTTGTAAAATACTTTCCACATCAGCACCGATAAGGTCAAGATTTTCGGCTTTGAAGCATGAAACATTTTTGATGCCGTAAAAATTGTGCGCTAAGGACTTGATGTACCCAAAGCCCAAATCTTCATTGAATATTGTTCCTCCAGATGTTGTAACATAAATCAATTCGTCGGCTTTACATAAACCATATGGTTTGCCGGCATCATTATAAGCAAAAGTTAAACCGATAACATTGATTTGTTCAATATAACACTTTAATAAAGCCGGAAACGACAAATCCCAATAAGGTGCCGCAATAATGATTTTTTCTGCGGCGGCAAAATCTTTAGCTAAATCAAATATCGGATCATCAAAAATGCCGCTTGAAGCCAGTTTAGTGCGGCGTTCCAAGGTTTGGCAGTTAAGCGGAACGATGTTCTCTTTTTCAAGAACAAGCTCCTTTACGTCGTGGCCGATTTTTTGCAAAATGTAGTTTGCTAATTGTTTGGTTCTGGATTGCGGTCTGACACATGCATTAACAAATAAAATCATCTTTCACCTGCTGATTGGTAATACTATTCGATATCAAAGTCAAAATAAGTATCTTTATATGGTTCATCTTCCAAAGTAAAATGCCACCATTCGGAGTAAATTCCTTTAAATCCGGCTTTTATCATTGCATCATGCAGAATTTGCCGATTATGTTTTTGTTCGTCGGTTAAATCAGCATAGTCCGGATGTGAAATTTCTGAGAACAAATCAAAAGTTCCGCCCATATCAACAAAACTTCCGTCTTTTTTGATAATAGTTAAATCAACCGTACTTCCTCTGGTATGGCCTGATTTTGCCATAATATAGTCACCGGCAAGCAAGTCTGATTTTTCCAAGTCCGGATAAAAAGATTTATCGCCTTTGTCGTTTTCGTCATTAATCCACTTTACAAAGTTATCTACGGCTTTCTGCGGACGATAGGAATCCCATATCAAGAGCCGATAGCCTTGAGTTCTTAAATCTTCAGCCGCATTAGCTAAGGCAGATAGAGCTTTTTTGGTTAAATAAGCTCGCGGTGCTTTATAGCCGTTAATTTTATTGCCGGTAAAATTATTCGGTGAATAATAGCGTATATCATAAGCAACATCATCAATTACCGAACTAATCTCGGCAAAATCCGACTTATCGGCTGAAATTGTTTCTGCCGCTACGGGCAAAATAAAACCCAGCGCTAAACTCAAAGCAATTATAATTTTTTTCATTGGTGGTTTCCTTTATCATACAATATAATGCTCTTATCATAACAATCATTTACAAGATTTAATAGCATTTTTTTCCAGCTTTAACAGTTTTATTTTTTTATCTAATCCTGCGGCATATCCGGTTAGTTTTCCGGTGGCGCCGATAACGCGGTGGCAGGGGATAATCAGAGATATTGAATTGTGGGCAACAGCATTGCCAACAGCTTGAGCAGACATTTTTTTCAAGCCTTTTTCATGAGCAATTTTTTCAGCTATCTGCCCATAAGTCATCGTCTGGCCAAAAGGAATGGCAAGCATAATTTTCCACACAGTTTTACGAAACGGTGTTGTACACATTTCAAGCTGTGGGGTAAAATCCGGATCCGTTCCGCTAAAATATGTATCAAGCCACATGTCCGTCAGGGCAAAAATCGGAAGATGTTTTTCCCAAGCACCGCTTTCAATTGTATCTGCAAAATATTTCTGCTCGTCGAACCATAAGCCGATTAACGCCTCGCCGTTACTGGCCATTGTTATGCCACCCAAAGGTGATTGGTAATGGTGCAGATAATTCATCTTGCTGACTTATTCCGTTTTTTTATATTATATGGTATGAAATTTTAAATGTTTTGCTATCAGAAACGCTTAGAAAATGTAATCTGCCTCCAAAGTATGTGAAGGCAGATTACACAAACAAAAGGCTATTTTTTAAGGATTAAACCATCATGAAAAGCCTGACCGACGGCTTTGCCGATTAAACGGTAAGCATGGGTAGCCCCATCGTAACAAATAAGGTTCAGCTTGTCTAAATCAACTCGACCTTTTTCATCTAAAACCGTATCTTCAGCAACAACATTAACAACTTTTCCTACCAGACGATATCCGCCGTCATCATCGGCCATTTCCAATACTTCACATTCAAGCGTAACCGGATATTGCTCAAAGATCGGAGCTTCGACATGTTCGGCCTTTACCGCCTTAAAGCCGGCCTTTTCAATTTTATTTACTTTATTTCCGGATTCAATGCCGAAATAATCGGAGGCAACCAGAGTTTCTTTCGTTGCAAAAGCCACGGTAAAAGCTTTGTGAGCTTGAAG
>CADBPX010000138.1 GCA_902796625.1 uncultured Pseudomonadota bacterium | reverse complement strand
GTTCTTGCCAATTCTTTTGAATCACGGGTTTTGTCCTTTTCTTTAGAAGTTAAATATATAAAAAACACACAAATCAGGCCGCCTTAAACGGAGGCCTGATATAGATAAGATATTAGACGCGGCGTCTCTTTCTTAAGCGACAACCGTTGTGCGGAATCGGCGTTACATCGCGAATCGATGTAATGGTAAAACCGACAACCTGCAATGCTCTGATTGCCGATTCACGACCAGATCCCGGTCCTTTAACTTCAACTTCCAGAGTTTTCATGCCGTTTTCCTGAGCTTTCTTACCAGCTTCTTCAGCAGCAATTTGTGCAGCATACGGGGTTGATTTTCTCGAACCCTTAAAACCTTGCGCACCAGCCGTTGACCAAGAAACAGTGTTACCCTGTGCATCTGTAATTGTAACTCTTGTATTGTTGAAAGAAGAATCAATGTGAGCTACACCAGAAGTAATATTCTTTTTTTCTTTCTTTTTTCTTTGAATTGCTTTAGCCATTTGCATTTACCTCACTTATTTCTTCTTATTCGCAACGGTCTTGCGTTTACCTTTACGGGTACGAGCATTTTGTTTTGTGCTTTGTCCGCGTACCGGAAGGCCTTTACGATGTCTTAAACCACGATAGCAGCCGAGATCCATTAATCTTTTGATATTAGTTCCGACTTCACGGCGAAGTTCACCTTCTACCAAATAACTGCCATCAATGACTTCACGAAGCTTCATAACTTCTTCATCAGTGAGTTGATTAACACGACGATTCATGTCAATTCCAGATTTTGCGCAAATGTCCTGAGCAGACTTGCGTCCAATGCCATAGATATAAGTCAGCGCGACTTCAATTCTCTTGGCGCTTGGAATGTTTACACCAGCTATACGAGCCAAATTTAATCTCCATTACTCTCAATTAATTAATACATTCAAAAAGTTGATCACCACTTTTCAAAATTAAGCGGATTATATTCACCTTATTTCAAAGAGTCAATAGATTTTTTCGCAAAAAATGCTTTTTTTATGTATGAAATTTTATATTGGGCAAAATGTTATATTTTTCAAGGCGATAAATAAAAATAAATGCAAAATCAATCTGATTTTGCATTTATTTTTCGTTCAGACAAATTTCAGTCAAGACGCAGGGCTCTGCCGATTGGTTCAATCAACATCAGTCCCAATCCGGTCATGGCTGCCAGAACGCGCGCTCCAAAGGGGAGTTTGTCGCGGGTAACGCTTGCTTTTAAACACTCTACAAACAGCCATGAAGATTCTTTTTGTTCTTCCTTTTTTTCCATAATTATAAAAATTGAAAGTTAATAATGTGAGAAATTATAAGGTATTTGCACTGAAATTAACACCATTTTAAAGTAATGTCAATTTATAAAAATTTTATAGCTTCAAGCGCCGCTTTGGCACCGCATCCGGCGGCAATTACCGCTTGTCGATGCGGATTACATACATCGCCGGCGGCAAAAATTCCCTTTATATCCGTAGCGCAGGTGTCTCCTTGGGTAATCAGGTAGCCGGCCGAATCCATGTGTAAATAGCGGCGGAACATATCGGTGTTCGGATGATGACCGATGGCGACAAACATACCGGCAACGTCTAAAAATTGCACCTTGTCGGTTTTAACATTGCGGATTTTTATTCCGGTCATTTCTAAAGGTTCTTCGGTACCTAATACTTCATCAACTACACTGTTCCAAATAACGGTAATTTTGCGATTATCGTGAGCACGTTGCTGTAAAACATGTTCAGCACGGAAGGAATGGCGATGATGTACAATATAAACTTTTTCCACAAAATTGGTGAGGTATAGAGCTTCTTCCAACGCCGAATTGCCGCCGCCGATTACGGCTACATCTTTACCTTTATAAAAGAAACCGTCACAAGTGGCACAAGATGATACGCCGTGGCCGATGTATTTTTGTTCACTCGGTAGCCCTAACCATTTTACCGAGGCACCGGTAGCAATGATAATGGCTTTGGAGATAAAACAGTTGCCGCCGGCTGAATTGCATACAAAAGGATGATCAAAAAAATCAACCTCGGTTATTTCATCGTCAATAATGTTTACGCCTTGGTTAATCGCTTGTTTTTGCATTCTGTCCATT
>CADBPX010000137.1 GCA_902796625.1 uncultured Pseudomonadota bacterium | reverse complement strand
TGAGCAATCGGCGTCATATTTCCGTATGCCTCAACCATTATACCATCGAGCAAACTGGCGTGCGCCCGACCGGCGCGCAAACCGGCAAAATCGCCTTTTAACGCCTCCAGGGTTTTTTCCATTCGGTTCAGAGTATCTTCTTTTAAAGAACTATAATCAGTCATTTTTCCTCTCTTTATTGAATTATCGTACTTCTAATTTCACCACAAACCGCCTTAATCAGTGCCTTTTCTTCTTTTTGAGCAAATATTATCACCGGAATTTTATTATCACGCATCATTGAAATTGCCGTCATATCCATAACATTCAAATGCTTGTGCAAAACTTCGTCATAGCTTATGCTATCATAACGTTTAGCATTCGGCTCCACACGCGGATCAGCATCATAAACGCCGTCAACCTGTGTTGCTTTCAAAAGTGCTTCACAATGCATTTCCGTAGCGCGCAAAGCTGCACCGGTATCGGTGGTAAAGTATGGGCTGCCGGTACCGCCGGCAAAAATAACCACATCACCGCGATTGACGGCAGCCATAGCCTGACGATACGAATAAGCCTCACAAACCTGCGGCATTATCAGTCCGGAAAACACCGTAGCCGGAACATTAATACTTTCCAAGGCCGATTTTACAATCATGGCATTCATAACCGTAGCCATCATACCGACCTGATCGGCAACACTGCGATCCATATGTTCGCCAGCATTTTTAGCTCCGCGGAAAAAATTCCCGCCGCCGATTACCAAGCAAACCTGAACCTGCATACGTTGCAGTTCAGCAATTTCACCGGCCAACTTTTGCACTGTCGCCATATCAATACCGCTCTTGGCTTCGCCGGCCAATCCTTCCCCGGAAAGCTTAAGCAAAACCCGGCTAAATTGTGGTTTCATCTTTTATTCCCCATTCTTAAACTATATGTATGTTACCCATTTTATCCGTAATGTCATCAATATTTTGCAGTTTTTCAGCAGATTTTTACAAATTTTGCAAATTTACAGAAACTGATTGCATTTTATGCACATTTGACATAAAACAATGGCAGGTGTTTGACTATTACGGAGACGAAAAATGATAACAACTCTTTTATTATGCGCATTAGGCGGCTATTTAGCCGGCTCGATTCCTTTCGGCTTAGTTCTGTGTTACTTGGCCGGTTACGGTGATATCCGTAAAATCGGTTCGGGTAATATCGGTGCAACCAATGTTTTACGCACCGGAAATAAATTTTTGGCGTTGCTGACCGTGTTATTAGATGCTTTTAAGGCGGGTATTGCCGCATATATTGCCGGAAAAATCCTACCGACATCTCCAATTATCAGCTTTTGCGGCATTGATGCCCCGTTAAATATTTTAGCTTCGCTGATTGCCGGTGCCTGCGGGGTAATCGGCCACAATTTTCCGCTGTGGCTAAAATTTAAGGGCGGCAAAGGCGTTGCATCTTCATTTGGTCTGATTTTAATGACACAGTGGCCGGTTGCCGTTATTGCCTTGGCAGTGTGGCTGACTATGGCAATTTTGTTCCGTTATTCTTCTTTAGCAGCCTTAACCGCGGCCGTGGCTGTGCCGCTGATTGCCTTTTTGATGTGTCCGCCGGTATATGCCGTATTTTACGGAGCAATTGCTTTATTGGTTATTGTGCGTCATCATGCCAATATTGTCCGCCTGCTGAGCGGTCAGGAAAGCAAAATCACTTTTAAGAAAAAGGCTTAACGGTGCATAATAGCGAAATCCTAAATGTCTTACAGTTGATTAACACCGACGGTATTGGTCCGGTCACGTTTTATAAGCTGTTGCAAAAATACGGATCAACTGAGAAGGCTCTCGGCGAATTGTCAAAGCAAAAAGACATTTTTCCGCGCCGCAATGCCGAAAAAGAATTAGATCAGGCACAACATTTAGGGGTTGAACTTATTTTATACACTGATCCGCGTTATCCGGAAAAGCTCAAAAATCTTAACGATGCTCCGCCGATTTTATATGCATTGGGAAACATCAAGCTCCTTAATTACCCGATTTCGCTCGCTATTGTCGGAGCTCGTAACGCTTCCATTGCCGGCCGCAAAATGGCCTCGCGCATTGCTTATGATCTGACCAACAGCGAAGTTTTGGTTGTTTCCGGTATGGCCCGCGGTATCGACAGTGCTGCTCATAAAGGTTCATTATATGCCAAAAATCAGCAGGGAGCAACCATTGCTGTGTTGGGAACCGGTGTTGATAAAATTTATCCGGAAGAAAACAAAAACCTGTATCAGCAAATCAAAAATCAAGGTTTATTAATTTCGGAATTTCCGTTGGGAACAACAGCGCAAACTTCAAATTTCCCGCGTCGCAATCGCTTAATATCCGGTTTAACCGACGGAACTCTGGTGGTTGAATCAAGTTTACACTCCGGCTCTTTAATTACCGCCAAATTTGCCTTGGAACAAGGAAAAGACATTTTTGCCGTTCCCGGTTCGCCACTGGAAAATCGCTCGGCCGGCCCGAACCGCCTTATAAAGGACGGAGCAGTTCTAACCGAAAGCGCCGAGGATATTCTCAATGTTTTGCAAATTTCCCAAAATCAGCAGATAAAAAATTATAAAATGTCAATAAAGCCTCTTGACAAAGTTGAAAATAATGTAAATATTTCTGCTCAAGAAAATGTCGTTACTTTCAATGATATATCTGCTTCTCTTATAGACAGTATAAGCTACGAAGGTGTCGATATTGATGAGTTATTACGCCATAGCGGCTTGACGCAGGAAGAATTTTTTACGCAAATTCTTGATTTGGAGTTCAGCGGAAAAATTGAAAGGCAAGTCGGTAATCGGGTGGCACGAATAAAATAGGAAGAAAATAATGAAGCTAGTAGTAGTGGAATCTCCGGCAAAAGCCAAAACCATCAATAAATATCTCGGCAGTGATTACAAAGTTCTGGCCAGTTACGGACATATTCGCGACTTGCCGAGTAAAGACGGCTCAGTTGATCCGGATAAAGATTTTGCCATGCAGTGGGAATTCAGCGCCGCCGGCCGCAAACACTTAAATGATATTATTACGGCTTTGAAAGATTGCGACACCCTGATTCTCGCCTCCGACCCCGATAGAGAAGGAGAAGCGATTGCCTGGCATATTTTGGAAGAATTAAAAGCCAAAAAGAAATTAAGCGGCAAAAAAATTCAGCGCGTAGTTTTCCATGAAATTACCAAATCTGCCGTTAAAGAGGGAATTGAAAATCCGCGGGAAATAGACCAAGACTTGGTAAGCGCATATATGGCACGCCGTGCTTTGGATTATCTGGTCGGTTTTACCTTATCACCGGTTTTATGGCGCAAGCTTCCGGGTTCGAAATCGGCCGGACGCGTACAATCGGTTGCGTTACGGCTGATTTGTGAGCGCGAAACCGAAATCGAAAAATTTAAACCGGAAGAATATTGGACCATTGATGTAGATTTGCTAACCCAAAATAATGCGCAGATGACGACACATCTGATCAATCTAGACGGCAAAAAGTTAGCGAAATTTACTTTAAATACCGAAGAAAAAGCTCTCAGTGCCAAAGCTAAAATTGAAGAGCAAAACTTCCACATAGCCGAGGTTGAGCGCAAAAAAGCCAGCCGCTATCCGGCACCGCCGTTCACAACTTCAACATTGCAACAAGAAGCCGCCCGCAAATTACGCTTTTCGGCCAAAAAAACCATGCAAGTGGCGCAAAAATTGTATGAAGACGGTTTTATTACTTATATGCGTACCGATGCCGTTAATCTGTCACAAGATGCCATTAAGGCTTGCCGTGAGGCAATTGAAAAGTATTTCGGTTCGTCATATTTACCGAAAACCGCAAAAGAATATAAAAATAAAACCAAAAATGCGCAAGAAGCGCACGAGGCCATCCGTCCGTCTGATGTTTTGAACACTCCGAAGAAGATGGAAGCTAAATTAGACAGCGATGCCTATAAATTATATGAATTGATTTGGAAACGTACCATTGCCTGCCAGATGAATCCGGCCATTTTAGACCGTGTAATTGTTGATGCCACATCGGCTGACGAAAAAATTTTGCTGCGTGCCACCGGACAGGTTATCCAATTTGACGGCTTTTTGAAACTGTATCAGGAAAGTAAAGATGACGCCGATGAAGACGATGACAACGTTATTTTGCCGAATGTCGAAGCCGGAGAGAATGTCACCAAAGGTGAAATAAAGCCGGCTCAGCATTTCACTACTCCGCCGCCGCGTTTCACTGAAGCAAGTTTAGTTAAAAAGTTAGAAGAACTCGGCATCGGTCGTCCATCAACCTATGCAAACATTATTGCTGTTTTGCAAGAGCGTAAATATGTAAAAGTTGAAAAACTGCGCTTTATTCCAGAAGATCGCGGCCGTATTGTCACCGTCTTTTTGGAAAACTTCTTTAAGAAATATGTCGAATACGATTTTACGGCACAGTTGGAAGAGCACCTTGATGATATTTCGGCTGGCAATATGGAATGGAAAAAATTGCTCGGCGGCTTTTGGGCTAAATTTATCAAGACGGTGGAAGAGGTTCAACCTCTGCAGTTAACTGAAGTAATAAACCGCATTGACGATGCTTTATCTTCACACCTGTTTCCGCCGCGTGATGACGGCTCCGATCCGCGCAGTTGTCCGGTATGTCATGACGGGCGGTTAAGTATTAAGTTTGGTAAATTCGGGGCTTTCTTAGGCTGTTCTAATTATCCAAAATGCTCGTATACCAAACCCCTCACCGACACTTCTGCGGAAGAACAGGCAGAAAGCGGTGAACGGCAATCTCCGAGCTCCGGCGAAGATAAAATTCTCGGTCAAATGAACGGCCTGAACATTCATTTCAAAAAAGGTCCGTACGGTTATTATGTGCAATTGGGTGAAGATGCCACCGCTACGACGGAAAAACCGAAACGCACTTCTTTACCGAAGTTTGTTAAGCCGGAAGAGCTGACCTTAGAACAAGCGCAAATCTTATTATCGCTGCCGCGGCAATTAGGCAATGGTATTGAGGTTAATATCGGCAAATTCGGCCAATATTTGAAACAAGGCGGTAAATCGAAGTCTTTATCCGGTGCAGACAATATTTTTAACATCACTCTAGAACGTGCCGAAGAATTATTGCAAAATGCCGTCACGCGACCGGAACCGCAAGTTTTGGCAAAACATCCGCAAACCAAAGAAGATATTATTTTAAGCAAAGGGCGCTACGGAATGTACCTTAAATGCGGCAAAAACAATTATGCCATTCCGAAGGGATATGCGCCGAGTGCTTTAACAGCGGAAGAAGCTATTAAAATTGTAACAACGAAAAAATAGATGATGAATTCATAAAATGCTTGCAAAAATAAATCAACAAGTTTATATAGGTGGCAAGTGTTTGAATAAATTTGAGGATTTGTATGAGTAAAGAAGAACTTTTAGAATTAACCGGAGAAGTTATTGAAAAACTTCCGAACGCAATGTTCCGCGTGCGTTTGGAGAACGGGGTTGAAATTCTGGCTCACACGGCCGGAAAAATGCGTAAGTTCCGCATCCGTGTCATGGTCGGTGATAAGGTTGATATTGAGATGACACCGTATGATCTGACCAAAGGACGCATTACATTCCGTCATAAAGATTAATTTTTTATCGACCGCCGCAAGGCGGTTTTTTATCTTAATTTATTAAAGTAGTGAAATGGCATATTGTGATTGGGATACAACTTCGGAATTGAACATTAAATACCATGATGAAGAGTGGGGAGTTCCGTTGCATGATGATATTAAGCAGTTTGAATTTTTAATGCTCGAAGTTATGCAGTGCGGACTTAATTGGCAAACAATCATAAACAAACGCGAAATTTTCCGCCGGTGCTTTGATGGTTTTGATTTTCATAAAATCGCGGCGTATACCGATCGTGATATTGTTCGTATAATGAACACCGAAGGCATGATTAAAAGCCCGCGTAAAATCGCCGCAATTATTAATAATGCGCAATGTATGCTGAAAATATGTGCTCAGTTCGGCAGTTTTGATAAGTATATTTGGCATTATTCCGCCGGCAAAAGTATTGTTTATGATCGTCACAATGAAGGATATATACCGGCCAGCAACGGTCTATCGGCAAGAATCAGCCTCGATTTAAAAAAACGCGGTTTCAAATACCTAGGTCCGATTACCATATACTCGCACTTGCAAGCCTGTGGCATCATTAATGATCATGATAAAGATTGTCCGCGTTATAAATATCTTGTTACCAATTATCCAACCATAAACAAAAAGCGTTATTTAGAAAAAGACACCCGTTTTTTTAAATAAATCTATTAAAGTTTATCCTTGATTTTTCTTTTATTTCTGTTACCCTATCGGCAATATAATTTAAGGAGAAAAAAATGAGCAAAAAGTTAAAGGTGATGTTTTCTACCCACGGATTGGTTGAGGGTGATTTTGGCTTTCAAACCGACGAATACGGTTTTCCGGTAACAACAGTGTTATCGAAAAACGTTATAACCGGCCAAGATACCGGAGGTCAGGTGTATTATGTTAAGGCTTTGGCAACAAGCTCAAATAAATACAATATTGATTTGGTCACACGTCGCGTTGATCCGCGTATATGTCCGCAGTTTGGAGGGACATATCACGAGTATAAAAAATCGGAATTAAACTATGTTGTTGAAGAACAATGGCACGAAAGCGACAAAATCCGCAGCCGCGTTCTGCGAGTTCCGGCCGGCGGTAATTTTATGTTTATACCGAAAGAAGAGATAGTACCATACATTGATGAGCTGGTTGATAACCTTTTTGAATATTATAAAAAGAGCGGAGAATTAAATAATATTGAAGTTGTTGAGGGACACTACCGCGATGGTATGATGGCCGCAGATATGCTATGCTCCAAAATAGAAAAATTTACCGGTCGCCGGCCGATTATGTTGGTCACCAGTCATTCTTTGGGACACAAAAAATACGAGCGCAATCTTCCACAGTATCAAGCCGGACAAATCAGTGAAGAAGAATGGCGCTGGCACGGATTTGAACAGCGTATCAATCAAGAAACGCAAGAATTTCATAAAACAGATATTATCATTGCCACCTCTCCTGATGAAGAACGCCGTTTGTTGGCTGAGCCTTATTTAGCCGATATTCAAAAAATAACCGTTATCCCACCGGGATATAATGATAGAGTATTCACCTCTCTTAACCCGCAAGAAAAATATAAACTGCGCTACCATTTCCAATATAAAGATTTACAGGGAAAGGAACATTCAATTAATTTAACCGGTAAAAAAGTAGTTTCTTCTTTGGGACGAGTTGTCAGAGATAAAGGGTTTTGTGAACTTTCTCGTTCTATAGCCGAAATTATGCAAACAAATTCCGATGTTATATACATTGTGAGTGGTGAAAACGGTAATCCGGTAACTGACGAATGTCGTGAAATATTAAAAGACTTTGCTGACAGAGTTATATTTATGCCTTCGCTTAATCAAAAGGAAATGGCGCAGGTATATAACGCTTCCGATATTTTTGTTATGTCAAGTTTAAATGAGGCATTCGGTATGGTGCCGATAGAAGCTATGGGTTGTGGCACGGCGGTTATTGTCGGGCGAAGCGGTTTTAATGATTTTGCTCATTGTGCCGATATTCGCGACACTAAACAAGACTTTGCTAAAACTATCGGTATTTACGCCCCATCACAAGAACAAGATCGGTGGCGGCAGATTAATGCTTTAAAGCTGTTGTTAGGAGATGATGCTTTGCGCTTAATGATTGCTCAAAACGGCTACAATTATGTTCGCGAAAATTTGACATGGGAAAAAATTTCCGAGCAAAAAGATAATTTAGTGCAAAAAGTTCTTGACGCTTCACCGCAACGCAAAAGCGGTGTCAGATCACAGCCGAGCAATCCCAGGCACAGATAAGCCGTAACAAAAAAAGGTGTCATCATTCAAGATGGCACCTTTTTTGGCAAAAGATTAGTTCTGATGTTGGTTAATCACCGCCAAAATTTCACCAATTGTCACGGTACGATATTTTTCCGTAAGGCGATCAAAATCCGCGCCCAACGACATCTGATTTTCAAACTCCAACGCATCAAGAAGCTTTTCTAAATCATCTTCATCAAGGCCGTATTTAGCCAGACACACATTCAGAAACTCCGCATCAGGCATGGCAAGTAAGATGTTCAGCACTGGTGATTTTTTCGTGCGAGAATGACGCTTTTTTATCAGGAAATCTCTAAAGTTAGAAACTGTAAACTTTTTTCCGCTCATAAATAATAAAATTAAAAATCTGCTAAAAATTAAAATCTTAGTGAATTATACTCTATTGTCAAATTTTGTCAAACAAAAATATTTACATTTAACTTTATTTCTGTTACAATCAACAACATACCGATAAATTTCAGGAGGTAGAAAAATGTCCAACAGCTCAATCGAACAAAAATTAACAGATTTACGTGCTAAAACCATGCCGGAATTTGCTTCACGTGAAGATTTTTATGCCTACGCACAAAACCGTCAGGTTCCGACTCTGAAAGCTGATGAGGCATTTAAGGATATTCAAGACAATTTATTGCCGATTTTTAAGGCAGCACAAGAACTTTGCGAATATTTAGGTGCGGATGAAAACTATTTTCGCCGCGGTTGGAATAAGTCACAAACCTTCGTGCAGATGCATGCCGAAGATTTGCCGGCCGATCACGGTGACCGCCCGATAGATAAGCTTTATCACATGGCTTTGGTTTCCCGAATTATTCAAACCATTAACCACAAATGCGGCACGGCGGAAGAAAAAAAGTTTGCCGTTATGCATGCGGATATTGTCAATGATAACGTGTACATAAATAACGGCCAACGGCAAAAGGTTTCCGGTTTCGGTTGGTTGGAAGAAAATAAAGGGTTTAAGCGTGCGATTGGTAATTCAGAACTGAAGCTCAATTATGATGACAACTATCTGCATGAATATTTAGGGGCTTTTCAAGAAGATGTTCAACCGGTTTTGACAGATAAGAGTGCACCGGTTTGTTCATCGTCAGGACAAATACTGGGGTGGGATAGAATGAAAGAATCATCAGTATTGCAAATAGCCGCCGAACCGTTTATTTATGCCGAAATGGCTCGTCTTTATCAGGAACAAGGCGGTAAATTACAAGGTTTCTACCGCGATGATAGAGGTAAATTTGCCGCGCAGGCCCGCAAAAATATTACGGCTAAAATTTTTGCATTTTGCGATATGAAAAAATCCCAAGACCGTCAAATGCAAATTCTAAATGAACCACATCAAAAATAAGGTGTAAAATGGCCGCAAATGTCACCGAAACTACTGATGTAAATGCTCTAAGCTTTGGAGAACATGCGGAGCTACTGGAAAATTTACAGAAAACCGCACTGGAAAACCCGCAAGATGCTGTTTTCTTACTGCCGCAATTTTATCGTTTAACGGAAGGCAAAGGCGAAAGTCTTGATATGCTGCCGTTGACTTCCGAAGTGTTTGCCACAATATCACAAAGCCTCTCAAAAGAGCAAATCAACCAAGTTATTGATAAGCTGTACCGCTTAAATAAAAGCCGACTTATTGAACGCGGTGCAAATACCATATGCATGAAAAACCCTGCTTGCTGCATGGCAATTTTTGACCGTCTTGTTATGCAAATTTCTTCCCTTCCGTATAACCCTGAGGAAAAAAACTTTTATGTTCCGGCGGTAAGAAACTTAACCGGAATCATTCTCTGTGCTCCGGATAATGAACTTCCGGTTATGATGAATAAAATCGCCGCATTAGCTCCGGAAATTCAGAAAAATTTTTACAAAAGTTATGGCAAAATATATAGTGCCAAACCAACATTGCGCGATTTTTTATGGCATAAAATAATTAATCAGCAAATTTCTCAGCCGGACGATCTTCAGCAATTGTACAATAACCTCGGTGCGGTTGCCGGTGTTGATGAAAGTAAACTTGGAGAATGTTTGCGCTTAATCGGCCAACATATCAAAGATCCCAATCAGAGTGCTACGGAATTGGCAGCAGCGTATCATGCTCTAGGTATTATTCGTGATTGCTCACCGAACACTTCGCAAGTGGAGAACATCTTTTTACAAGGCTTACAGCATACAAAAAATTCTATGGCTTCACGAAAAATAGCTTACCGCTGTATGGGAAAATTTGAAGAACTATTATCCCGTTCAACTGTCGGACAGCGTTCGGCCAAAACTGCTGATAACCCTTTTGGTTTCAGTAATGTTACTGAAATTGATATTACTGAACCGGCAATCTTATTTTTAGGCGGCAGTGCCACTTCTTCAAACAAAAATGCCAATGGTTATCTGTCCTCATTAGAAGAACTTTTGCGAGTGCATCATATTGATGAAAACATCGGTCTCTATGCCGCGGTATATGATTTTGGTGATATTGATGATCGGAAAATTACTTTTAATGACAATCTGGCTCGAACCAAATTAATGCAAGATTATCATCGAAAAGTGAAAATATCAAAACCCTTAAATGAAGACACTTTACACCCGAAATATATTGACAATTTGTTTGAGCTTGCGCTTTTGCCGCGAATTTGTGATAAAAGCGGGCAACGTTTTTCTGTCGATCAAGCCTGTCAAAATATTCGCAAATTAACAATTATTGCTCATTGTCACGGAGCTTATACTTTTCTTAAACTGGAAGAAAGGATGCAGCAAAAAATGGCCGAACTCGGCTATTCGGCGGCAGAGCGAAAAAAGATTCAACATGAATTGTTATGTATTGCCCATGCGCCCTATGCTCCTCTCGGCGTTGCAAAATCTACGATGATTTCTTTTGCTTGTGCCGGTGATTGGGAGGTTTCGCATTACAATAATTTTGAAAAAGAAATCAGAACAATGTTCCGCAATAATGAAGTTTTACTCAGTTACTTTGCCGGCAGACGCGGCGAACTGTTTTTAACTCCATCAATGGGTGAAGATATTGATGATCATAATTTTTGCGGATACAATTTGCAACAAAAAGGGTTAAGCAAAGAAGGAAAAGCTTTATTAGCTCTGGCCGGCAATGCCATTATAAACGGCATCAGAAACTCGCAATCCGGAGGCCCTTTACCGACGGTCAGAGAAATTGTTTGCGGACAAGATGAAAATATAAAAAAATTTTTCGATCAATTGCAAAAAAACGGCGAAGAAATGTGGCAAAAAATAACCAAGAACACTTTATTACGTCTTAATGAAAACGGTCGCTAAAACATTTAATAACCTAATTTTTTAATTGTCTTTTGAACTGATTTTGGTGTAATCTGCACTTAATGAGAGTTTAACCAAAGGAGAAACATGATCATTTTTTTAACGGCTGTCGGTGCCTTAATTGTCGGCTATTTATTGTATGGGCGTTTTGTGGAAAAAATTTTTTCAATTAATCCGCAGTCACCAACTCCGGCCGTAACCAAAAATGACAACGTTGACTATATGGTCTTGCCGTCGTGGCGAGTCTTTTTGATTCAATTTTTGAATATTGCCGGCTTAGGACCGGTTTTCGGAGCAATTTTGGGAGCTTTATACGGACCGGTGGCCTTATTGTGGATTGTATTCGGTTCAATTTTAGCCGGCGGTGTTCATGATTATATGGCCGGTATGATTTCGGTTCGCCACGACGGTCAGTCATTGGTACCGCTGATTGAAAAGTATTTAGGCTCAAAAATTAAAATTTTATTCTTAATTTTCATGATTGGCTTTCTTTTGCTGTTAGGCGCGGTCTTTGCCATGAGTCCGGCCCATATGCTGGCAGACCTTACTTCTACCCCTTTTGTTTGGTGGATTATCGCGATTTTTGCCTATTATTTTTTAGCCACATTACTGCCGATAGATAAAATCATCGGCCGTTTTTATCCACTGTTTGCTTTGCTTTTAATTGCCGTATCTTTGGCAATGCTGATTGTTCTGTTTGTGGGTGACAGCGCATTTTATCCTAATCTCAGCTTAACCAACCAACATCCAAAGAATTTGCCGATCTTTCCGTTGATGTTTGTTACCATCGCCTGCGGGGCAATCAGCGGTTTTCACGCCACCCAATCTCCGTTAATGGCGCGTTGCCTGGCCAATGAAAAATACGGCCGACCGATTTTTTATGGTGCAATGATTACCGAGGGTATTGTCGCCTTAATTTGGGCAACTTTGGGAATTGCGTTTTATCAAGGAAGTGTCGGCTTGAATGAAGTTATTGACAACAGCGGTCCGGGTGGTGTTGTGCAAGGTGTAGCTCAAGGTTACTTGGGAACATTCGGCGGTATGCTGGCGATTATTTCGGTGGTTCTGCTCTCCATAACTTCCGGCGATACGGCATTTCGTTCAGCTCGTTTAACCATCGGTGATTATTGGCAAAAAAATAATTCTTCAATAAAAAAACGGCTTATAATCAGCATTATCGTGCTTTCCGGCGGAATTGCCATGAGCTTTTTTGATTTAACCACCATTTGGCTCTACTTCGGCTGGTCCAATCAGCTTTTGGCGACCATAACTTTGTGGATGGCAACGTTTTATTTGTTCCGCAACGGCAAATTTTTCTGGCTGACTTTGGTGCCCGCCGGCTTTATGACATCGGTTTGCATAACATATATTATGTTTGATAAAATCGGCTTCCATCTGCCGCTCGATATTTCAATAATTATCGGCACCATCACCGCAATTTTGGCCGTTATTTATTTTGCTTTGTCACATCGCCATAAAAAAACAGCTGTCACTAACTTGTAATGCAGCAACCAAGATTAAATAAAACTCCACTAGAGTAAATAAGTGGAGTTTTATTTAATTTATAATTTCTATTATTACATCACCAAACTTTACAAACTTTTCTGCCGCTGTCTTTCTACTACACTTCTTTGAATATTATTTGCCATTTTTCTGCCTTCCTCAGGCGTCATCATTGGTAATTGTTCATCTGGCTCAATAATACCTAATCTCTTATCTTCATCAAAAGCTCTTTTATGGGCAATAATATGGCCGGCCAAACGATCTGCAATAACCGTACCGCTTAAGGGTGCTTCTTCTTTTGAGGCGGCAGACTGCTTCAAACGTTTTTTAATTTCTTCTTTTTTAGTTCGGATGTACGCTTGAGACTTCTCTGCCTCCAAAACTTGCCGATGATTTTCTAATTGTTCATCATAGGCTTGAGAAACATTTTCTCTGGCACCAAGTTGAACAAGCAAATCACAGAGCTTTACTCTGGCATCATTTTTTTCTGCCATACCTGTATGATGAAAATGCTCTTCAATAAATCTTTCTCTAACATCACCAGCCAAAAATTCCTTATGTTCCTCAGGTGTTTGAGGAAGTAGTTTTTTGAGAACTGTAAGTTCCTCAATAGCCCTTGGTATATTTAATTCCTCAACGGCAGGACTATCTTCCTTTATGCCTACAAACGGATCTTTACCCTCTCGTCCTAAAAACACATCTAATTTACTTCTAAAGGGTGATTTTATTTCCCATGGACTTTGCGGGTATTCTGCTAGCCCGGCACTCGCTTTATACAGTTCAATTCTGTTATCTATAAGTTTTTCGACATATTCTAAAGCCACTGTATAATCTTCATCTTTAACTTGTACCAACTCAGCAATCACCATATCAAACATGTGTTCAGAACTTAAATCTGTATAAGCCTCCCTATCCGCACGCTCTAAAGATGTATAACTGGCTGTTATCTCTTCTTCAGTCGGAATCTCAATTTGCTCAAGCAAAGTTTCTTTTCTTTTTGCTATCTCTTCATGTGGCGTTTCAAGTGTAACATCAGAAAAATCAATTTTTATACCCAAACTTTGTCGCCATGCCTCTGCATGGGGAAGGTCTTGATCCCAAATATTTCCACTTATTGAATATGGATCGGGATCTGCTTTTATATTTATTGCTCTATCAGCACTCCACGTATCCCCTTCACTGATTACGATATTATGAAGTTCTCCATGTAGATCTATTACACTTGACATGTCATCCTCCTCATTATTCAATTTTGCTCAGTATAACACAAATATATACAAACGTCAACTTTTTTGTCACATCGCCATAAAAAAACAGCTGTCACTAACTCATGACAGCTGCTGAGGTCGATAGATAATTTAGTCGTCTTCTTCAACGTTATTTTCGTCGATCTTCATTGCGCGCAACATCCATTCCATTTTAGCATAGCAACATAAATATTCTTCAAATTTGTTGGCAACCAAAAAGTTATCATCATCATTGGCCTGATCGCGAATTTCTTGTGCCTGCTTCATCAGTTCCTGTCCACCGGCGGCAAAGTTATCCATAACATCATATTCGTTATAGTCCCGCGCTTCAAGCTCTTCGATGGTTGCCGCATCGACAAAGTCTGACAAGCGAGCCAGCGGCTCCATTTTCTGCATCTTCATCATCTCGGCCACTTCATCAATTTGACACGAAAGTGCCTTATAAATTTTTCCGGTAGCCAGATGCAGTGCCGTAAAATACGGTCCGACTACATTCCAGTGCATATTACGCACATTCATACTCATTACGTTCAAATTTGCTAAATAATTATTCAGTTCTTTATTTAAGTTTGCCATTATTATCTCCTTTTTTTTGTTGTATTGCCTTAATAAGATAGTCTGCCGGCTGTTAAATTACAGCGGTTATAAATCCAACTCCTACAACAAATAAAACATCTGACCGTAATCGAGCGGTTATCCGGTTGACAAATATATATTTATTTGCTACACAGATGATGATTAGGTTATTATTAATTCTTTTTAATTATGAAAACAAATTTTTCTGACTCGTGGGCCGGTGGCTGTATCGGATGCTTGACCGGCATTGTTATGATGATTTTCTGGTTTTTCCTGACTGTTATCATAACCGTATTGATTGGCGCTGTTTCAGCCTGGATTATCGGCTTATTCTTCGGTAAGACCATCTTGGCAATCTTTGCCGCCATTGGTATTAAGGGATTTACCATGTGGGAGCTTGGAGCTTTCTTGGGATTTGTGGCAGGATTTTTCCGCAGCAATGTTACCAATCAGGTATTCAACAAAAATCCCCAAAACGACTAAGCAAAAAAGGACACTCCAAGTGTCCTTTTTTTTGTTTGTCTAAACAGCAAATATCGCCCCCTAAAGCAAAATATTTTTAGCTCTCAAAAATAAGTTTTACCAAGTTAAATGATTAAAAATGAAGTTCAAAATACTGAGCAAAGTATTTACTAACTTTACGGGTATGATTAATTATTCAGCGATCTTTTACCGCTGTTAACCTCATTTACCAAAACTTCAAGTTCATTCATTGAATGAACTTCGGGAATCCATTTTAGCTCCTCGGGAAGATCGGTTGTAAATTCGCAACGATATCGCACGGGATGGGCACCGGCATCAATTGCCGCATATTGATTATAAATACGATCATCAACTAAGATTGTTTCATCGGCTTTGATATCATATTCAGCAAAGCAAGATTTTAACATATCAACTTTGGCTGTATCGTGCATAAATTTACCATGTTGCACGCATTTTATAACTAAAAAATCTTTCACATCAGCAAGCAATTTATGCAAAAACTTTGTTTTTGTTTCAACATCAAATGTAGCGGACAGCGTAAATTGCTTGAACCCTTTATCATGAAACCGTTTTAATGTCTCAACCACACCAGGATATAACGGCCGATTGGTAAAAAATTCCGGAGAATGGCAAAAATCATAATCAAGTTCTGAGCCCAACGTCGGGTGTGTTTTTAACTCTAAAGCACCATACTTTGGCTGAATAGGCAAAACTTTCGGCAAATCTTCCCAGACAATATTTCCGTACAACGGTCTGTATTTCGGGTGTTCTTTTAAAAAATGAAAATAAGCATAATTAAGGTTTGCCAAAACCCCGTCTACATCCCAAAATATATTTTTAATCACGACCGTATTCCTTTAAAAAGTTGTATTAACGATTAGTATTATTTTTAATAAACTTTAACTTATCTTTTTAAACTCATCAACTAAATTTTGATATACCGGCAAATTTTTTCTGATAAGAATATTTCTATCTTTAATCATCTGCGGCGGAGTATGACGTTTAGTAATTTTTTCGCGTTCAGCCGCACGTTTTAAGGCAACATCAATTGGGCACTCAATATAATACATCAATGTCTGGTAACCTAATCTTTTGACATTGGCAAGCAATTCACGATGACACATCGGAGTACCTCCATGATCAAAGAAAATATTTTTCTTTGCCTCTATCGCGCGCCTCAAAAGCTCATAACCGGCAATCCGTGCCGGAATTTGCCATTTTTCAAACGCTTTAATGTTGCCGATAGCTTGTACATCTTGCTGATATTGCGGTAAAGATTCCATAATAGCATCAAAATCAATTTTAAGAAAGTTTTTGAACTTTTGTTTATTATTTTGATAAAACGTTGTTTTTCCCGCGCCGGGAATGCCTAACATATGAACTATTTTCGGTTTTTTTGACGCCGGAACGGTATCCAAAAAATTTTTAATAACCGGCTCAAAAATGCCACAGTCCATCTTTTTTTCTTCAAAAGTATAAGGTATAACTTCGTTGATATTTGGAATAAGTACTTTAATTTTCATAATAAAT
>CADBPX010000136.1 GCA_902796625.1 uncultured Pseudomonadota bacterium | reverse complement strand
ACATGGTTACGAACCGCACCGGAAGCCAATTCCACCCCGTTACACACCAAATCGTACTGATAGGCCAAAATTTCCAACGGATTTTTGCTATTCAAAGCCTCAAGTCCGCCCTGCGGCATCGAGAACGGATTATGGGAAAACTCAACCGCACCGGTCTCTTCGTTTTCTTCATAAAATGGAAAATCAACAACCCAGCATAGTTTGAAAGCATTATAATCAAATAATTCCAAAGCCTCGCCCAGCTTGTTACGAACCACTCCGGCAAACTTGTTAATTTGCTTGGCATTACCCCCCATAAAGAAAATAGCATCGCCCTCTGCAAGAGCAAAAATTTTCCGCATTTCGGTCAATTTTTCTTCCGTAAAGAATTTGGCAATTCCTTTAGCGCCGCCTTCGGCCAAAGCCACATAGGCCATTCCGCCCATTCCCTGTTCTTTGGCAAAAGCATCAAATTTATCAAAGAACGAACGAGGTTTATTGCCGGCATTCGGAGCTTTAATCGCTCTGATTTTCTCGCCGTTGGCAACTTTTTCATCATAAACGCCAAAACCGCTCTTAACGAAAAATTCCGTGGCATCGGCAATAACCAGCGGATTACGCAAATCCGGCTTATCACTGCCGTATTTTAACATAGCTTCACTAAACGGAATCCGAATAAACGGAGCCTGATCAACTTTTTTGCCGTTGCCGAATTCATTAAAAATCGAACCCATGGTCTTTTCAATAACCCTAAATACATCTTCCTGAGTTACAAATGACATTTCCATATCCAACTGATAAAACTCTCCCGGTGAACGATCGGCACGCGGATCTTCATCGCGAAAACACGGAGCAATTTGGAAATAGCGGTCAAATCCCGAAACCATCAAAAGTTGTTTAAATTGCTGTGGCGCCTGCGGCAAAGCATAAAATTTTCCCGGATTCAAACGTGAAGGAACCAAAAAATCGCGCGCACCCTCCGGTGATGATGCCGTTAAAATCGGTGTTTGATATTCGGTAAAACCTTGTTCGACCATTAACTGCCGCATTCTAGCAATAACTTTGGAGCGTAGCATAATGTTGCTATGAATTCTTTCCCGACGTAAATCCAAAAAACGATATTTCAGGCGTAATTCTTCCGGTTCATTACCTTCGCCAAACACTTGAATCGGCAAAACGTCAGCTTCGGAATAAACTCTGACTTCGCTTACTTTTATTTCAATATCGCCGGTCGGCATATTTTTATTAACGCTCTCACGCATAACAACTTCACCATCAAAACCGACAACACTTTCAACACGAATATCTTTAACTTTGGCAAACAACTCACTGGAACTATCAAAAACGCACTGAGTTATTCCATAGTGATCTCGCAAATCAATAAAACATAAATTACCTAAATTACGTTTGCGGTGAATCCACCCTGCCAACTTAACTTTCTGCCCCACATCAGCTGCGCGGAGCTGTCCGCATGTATGTGTACGATATTCGTTCATAATAACCTCTTATTACATTTCAACTTCCTTATGTTCTAAAGCTAATTTCTGATAAAATCAACCATAAATTAAAAAAATATTAAACAATAAATTCTATCTTGAGCTAATCAGGAGATATTTAATGATTTTTATTGATAAAACCGAACAACTTATCAGTTTTTGCAACATTTTAAAACAGCAACCCTTCATAACCGTTGATTCCGAGTTTTTGCGGGAACATTCATATTTTCCCAAACTCTGCTTAATCCAAGTCGGCTATGACGGCGATGCGGCGGTTATTGATCCGCTGGCCGGCGTTGATCTGACGCCTTTTTTTGCTGTTTTACAAGACGAAAATATTGTTAAGGTTTTCCATGCCGGACGACAAGATATTGAAATATTTTATAATCTTTCCGGTAAAATTCCGCAAAATGTTTTTGATACACAAATTGCCGCCATGGTTTGCGGCTATCCGGAAAATATCAGCTACGGTAATTTAGTTTGTGCGATTACTCATACGGAACTCGACAAATCATGCCGTCTGACTGACTGGAGCCACCGTCCGCTTGATGAAAAACAGATCGAATATGCCGCCGGTGATGTTACTTATTTGGTTGATTGCTACAAATATTTGAAGAATTACATGACCGAAAATCATCGCGAAGACTGGATTAAAGAAGAAATAAACTCCCTTTGTGACGAAAATTGTTACAATATAAATCCGCAAGAAGCGTGGTTAAAAATCCGCCATAACGTACATACACAAAAATTTTTGACGGCTCTGAAATATTTAGCGCAATGGCGAGAACAACGCGCACAAAAATTCAATGTTCCGCGTTCCAGCATTCTCAAAGATGACATACTGCTTAACATTGCCAGTTCATTTCCAAAAACTATTGATGATTTGAAACAGGTTAGAAACATAAAAAGTGAGATAGTCAACGGCCGTATGGGCGGAGAAATCATTGAAACCTTAAATGAGGCGGCTCAAAATCTCTTACCGACCAGCGTGTGCCGTTTGGATCGTAAAAAAGATGTTATTGTTCCCAATCAGGAACAAAGTTTGATGGAAATTCTCAAACTTTTACTCAAAATTCGTAGCCAAGAAACAGGTGTTGTTGCAAAAATTATCGCTTCCGATGCCGATTTACGTTTTATTATCTTAAATCAACCGCAAAATACATTAACAATGCAAGGCTGGCGTTATGAAATTTTCGGCAAATACGCCGAACAACTGTGCCACGGCAAATTATCAATCAGCTATAATCCGAAGAAAAAAGCTATAGAATTTAAATAGTTCAAATGTGATGTAAGCGTTGCTTATACCATTGCTCTGCCGTAATGCAAAGCACATGCTCAGTTCGGTTTTCATTTAAAAGAGGTAGATAAACTTCTTTGGAATATTGATAAATCATTCCACACTTTTTCTGCACACGAAACGAGGCGATGTTGTCATTATAATATCCGCCCCACACTTTTGACAATTTTAAATCCGTAAATGCATGCTCCAGAACGCGCATTGCCGCTTCCGTCATAATACCGCGCCGCCAAAAATCATGCTTCAGCCAATAACTGATTTCCGCTTCATTTTCATTTTCGATTAAGGTGCTATCTTTGCCGCGTTTCAACCCTATACACCCTATAGGCTTATCAGTAATGTTCGGACAAACCACGGCATAAATTTCATCATCATTAAAATAATCGCAGATTATCTGCCGGCTGTAATTAACCGAAGTATGAACACGCCAACCGGCGGCTGGTCCGATTAACGGATTTTTTGCACACTCATAAAGCGCCTCGGCATCATCACCCTGCCATGCCCTTAAAATTAACCGTTTTGTTTTTAAGATTATCCTCATGATTAAAAATTAAGTTTATTCAAAGTGATATAAATTTTATGCACAAACTTATCCACAGATGTATCACTTCAAAAATTTGTTATTTTTTGGGAAACCGAATGGCACAAGCTTACCAACCTGAGCCCGATGTCCCAGCCAAGTCATCAGATCTTTTTCAACGCTAACACCGCCGGCTCGATTGTAACAGAATCCGTCCTCACCTTTAAATATCTGTATATCGGTAATGTTGCCATCCTTATATTTCTGCAACAAAACGCCGTGACCACGCGCCATTGTCGGAATTTCTTCCGCTTTAAACACCAGCATTTTGCGATTTTCACCGACAATTGCCACATAATCACCCACCATCTTAACGCAGAATTTAACATTTTCGCCATCCGTAACATTCATAATTTTACGTCCGTTGCGAGTTTGCGCTAAAATATGATTTTCATCAACAATAAATCCATACGCTTTATCGGTGGCAATTAAATATTTAGCCTCCGGTTCATAAACGAACAATGCGACAATTTCGTCGTTATTGGCTAAATCAATCATCAAGCGTACCGGTTGCCCAAAACCGCGCCCGCTAGGAATGTCATTGGCTGATATATTGAAAAACTTCCCTTTATTATCAAGCAAGACAATTTTATCGGTTGTTTGGGCATGAATCGCAAATGCCAGCGCATCATCATCCTTAAACTTAAAGTTTTCCGTCAGGTCAACATAACCTTTCAGACAGCGAATCCATCCTTTTTGCGAAAGGATAACAGTAATCGGCTCTTTTTCCACCAACGCATCTATCGGAATATCAACATCGGCCGGAGCTTCGGCAAAATCGGTGCGCCGCCGCCCCAATGCCGTTTTTTTGCTGTATTTATCTTTAGTACGTTTAATTTCTTCGGCTATGGCTGACCAACGTTTAGCTTCATCAGCCTCTAAAACTTCCAAATTTTCTTTTTCAGCCAACAATGCCGTATGTTCATCATTAATTTGCGCTTCATCTAATTTGCGTAAATTACGCAATTTCATATTCAAAATTGCTTCCGCCTGATTATCAGTTAAAGCAAACGCCTTCATCAGAACGGACTTTGGTTCATCTTCTTCTCTGATGATACGAATAACCTCATCAAGATTCAGATAGGCAACCAAATACCCTTCCAAAATTTCCAAACGTGCATTAATTTTGCCTAGGCGATATTTTACCTTACGAAGTAATACCTGATTACGATGCTGCAGATAATCATGTAAAACCTCCTTAATACTCATAACCCGCGGCACACCGTCTAAATCCAACACATTCATATTCATATTGAATTTAGCTTCCATGTCGGTT
>CADBPX010000135.1 GCA_902796625.1 uncultured Pseudomonadota bacterium | reverse complement strand
GGAGGGGGATGGATTCGAACCATCGTAGACGAAAGTCGACGGATTTACAGTCCGTTGCATTTGACCGCTCTGCCACCCCTCCATAAATAACTTTCAGGGGTTCGCAAGAAAATCTAGTGCGATTTCTCAATAGCTATAATCAATATTTTTCAGCGAATGTCAACATTTTTTTTATGATTTGTTAAATAATATCACCTATAATCTCATAACACATTGAAAAGAGGTAGAATATGATTGCAATAACCGAAAATATTAATCCGAATACTGTGGATATTGACTTGCAAAACGGTACCGAAATTGCCAGACTTATCAATAATGAAGATCAAAAAGTAGCTTTGGCGATTGCACAAATTCTGCCGCAAATCGGTACTGCTATTGACCGGATTGCCGAAAAAATGCGCCTAGGCGGTCGTATGGCTTATTTTGGCAGCGGCACCAGCGGCCGCATCGGCATTCTTGATGCTTCGGAAATTTCCCCCACTTTCGGCGCCTCTCCCGAGCTAATTCAAGGCTACATTTCCGGCGGTGACACAGCGGTTCGCCATGCCGTTGAAAATGCCGAGGATAGCGAAGAACTGGCTGAGCAAGATTTTGCAGCTTTTAACCCGCAAGCCAATGATATAGTTGTATCAATCTCGGCCAGCGGCAACCCCGCCTATGGCATCAAAGTACTGCAACTGGCCCGAACAAAAGGCATCTTAACTATCGCAATCACCTCAAATCCTGCTGCTGAATTTAAGAAATACGCTGACATCTTTCTCAATCCGGTAGTCGGGCCGGAAGTTATTGTCGGCTCTTCGCGTATGAAATCCGGCACGGCACAAAAATTGATTTTAAATATGTTATCGACCGGCGCCATGATAAAACTCGGTAAAACCTATCACAATTACATGATTGACCTGCAAATCAGCAACCAAAAACTGCGCCGTCGCGCCCAAAGATTTGTTCGCGAAATTACCGGAGCTGATGAACAGACCGCAGATATTGCCCTGCAAAAATCCGGAAATGTTAAAGTCGCTTGTGTGATGATTGTCAAGAATTGCACTAAAGAACAAGCGGAAAAATTATTGCAAGACAACAACGGAATTTTACGTCGTGTCCTCTAATCTTCAGTTCGCGCTAATGTAACGGCAAAAACTTCTTTTGCGCCGGCTTTTTGCAAAGTTTTGGCACATTCGCGCAAAGTTGATCCGGTTGTTGACACATCATCAATCAACACAACCTTTTTATTTTTAATTGCTTCACTATTATGAACATTAAAAGCATAACGCAAATTTTTACGTCGCGATGCCCCGGATAATTTTACTTGAGGAATCGTATTACGCTTACGCCGTAATGAAAAATAGTCTGCGGCAATACCGGTTTTCAGTGCTAAAAACTTAACCAAAAGAGCCGATTGGTTATAGCGGCGTGTCAATAGTCTTAAACGATGCAAAGGAACAGGTATCAACAAATCTGGTTTTTGCTGCCAGATATCCCGTCCGGCGGTAAATAACATATTTGCCAAAGTTTCTGCTGAGACTGTCTTATCATAAAACTTAAAGTCCAGAATCAATTTCTTGGCAAAATCATCATATATGAATGCACTACGCTGCATTTTTATATATTTATCCGACCGATGCAAACATTGCCCGCAAAGAGCTTTTTTATTGAAAGATAAACCGGCTTCACTGACAAACGGCCGCCCGCAACACTCACAATACGGAGTGCTGATAAATTTAATTTTGTTAAAGCATTGAGCACACAAGCCGTTATTTTTTCCCAGCGTTTTACCGCAAATCAGGCAACGCGGCGGCAGCAATAAGTTAATTAAATTTTGCAGCAATTCTTTCATTTGCGAAAAATTTTTTCCAACTGTGTGTGTATTTCACTGGTTCGATCGACCACAATCATTCCGGACTTTTGCATAATTTCCTTTTTATTGCGCACTGTTGATAAACCGTGAGTAATGATGTCCACCGCATATCCCATAGTCGGCATCAACGGCATTTCTTCACCGGCAATAAAGGCGATAATCGGCTTTTTATTTTTAAGCTTAGCATAATATTCAGCCGCCATTTGTTCATACAAATTATCCGGCTTACCGACAAGAACAATCGCTTTAGTTTCGTCATCATTGCAAAAGTGTTCGATAATTTGCGGATAATCCGTACCGACAATCAAATCATCGCCCAGTCCGACAACCGTAGATTGACCGAGTCCGGCCTTATTGGTTTCCAAAACTGCCTCATACGTTAATGTTGATGCCCGCGACACAATTCCGATGCATCCTTTTTGGTTTATGTTTTCCGGAAAAATGCCGAGTCGTGCCTCATTAGGAGTAATAATTCCCGGAGTATTCGGACCGATCATCATTGTTTTGGAACCTTTAAGCATTGCTTTAATTTCTAACATGTCATGCACCGGAACCCCATGCGTAATAGAAACAATCAATGGAATTTCTGCTTCTACCGCTTCTCTTGCGGCGGACTTCACAAATCGGGCCGGCACAAACAAAACACTGGCATCAACCGCATTACCTGAAACCGCTTCACGCACGGTTTTATACACCGGCACATCTAAATATTCCGCCCGTTCATAATTCGGAGAAACACCGGCAACAATATTGGTTCCGTCATCTTGCGAGCGCTTAACATGGAATGAGGCCTGAGTACCGGTAATTCCCTGAATTAAAACGCGGGTATTTTTATTAACCAAAATCGACATCAGTCATTTTCCTCCATGCTGATTTGCAATTTTTTAACGGCATCATCGGTATCATCAGCAAAAACAATCGGTAAATTTGATTGCCGTAAAATTGTTTGTGCTTCTTCCTTGTTGGTTCCCTCCAAACGCACAATCAGCGGCATATTAAGTCCTACTTCCTGAGTGGCAGCCAAAATACCGTCGGCAATTAAATTACAGCGTAAAAATCCGCCTAAAATGTTTATTAAAATTCCTTCCACCCGCGGATTTGTCATAATAATCTTGATACCTTCGGCAATACTGTCCTTATCTACACCACCACGAATATTCAGCGAGCAAGCCGTACTCAATCCCTTTGACTTAACAATATCCATGCATTCCAAAGCCAAATCGTCACCATTAACAATACAACCGACATTTCCTTCATATTCCTGATACTGAAACCCATAGCGAAGCGCACGTAAAACGCGCGGATCTTCCTCATAATCATCTTGCATACGGGCAATTTCCGGATGTCGGAACAAGGCATTATCATCAAAATTTATCTTCGCGTCTAAGGCAATTATTTCGTGATTTTTCATAACTCCGGCCGGATTAATTTCAATCATTTGCGCATCAAGCTCTAAAAATGTGCGATGCAATTTAGAGAAAAAATCAGAAAAAGAATCCAAATGTTTTTTATCCAATGACAGGAAATCCAAAATTTTGACAATTTGCTTATCGGTAATTGTTTCACCATAGGCTAAATCTATGTGCAGAATCCGCTCCAAAAATTCACTCGGAACTTTCAGCATATCTTGGTTAATAACATCGGAAACCAGAATGGTAACTGCAGGCACGGCGCTATTAATCACCATACCAACGTAAAAGAAGCGTTTTACTGATTTAAATGTTTCAACATAAACTTTACTAACCAACCGCCCTTGTGTACCGGTTTGTTCGGTAACTAAGGTATTGTTCAGCATTTGCGCCGCCTCATAACTGATATTGGAGATTTGTGTAATTTTACGCACTCCCCCTTTTTGTCCGGCTGAATGGCCGAGAAAATACCCGTCATTACGAGCTCCGGCTTGAATTTGTGCCTTAAGCATCCACGGTCCGCGCGAGCTGATTTGCTGAGCCACCCTTTTAGCCTCGGCCGGTGTATAAGCAATTGCCCCGTCAGGCACATTAATACCATGCTGCACGAGAATTTGTTTGGCTTGATATTCGTGGATGTTCATATTTATTTCCTATATAAATCGGCATAGTAACGAATTTTCTCCACCATCGACATCATTCCGTTACGCCGACTCGGTGTCAAATTTTCCTCTAAACCGAGTTTAGCAAAAATTTCCATAACATCAACCTTTTTTATTTCAGCGGCGGTTTTATCATTATAGATCAATAAAACTATTGCAATAATTCCTTTAACCAAAATAGCGTCACTGTCCCCGTAAAAGTGTATTTTTCCCTCACTATATTTTGGCAACAGCCAAACCTGAGACTGACAACCGTTAACCTTCCACTCTTCAGTTTTATATTTTTGTTCCAGCGGTTCCAAATTTGCGCCTAAATCGATTACGTATTGATATTTTTCTTCCCACGAATCAAAAAAAGCAAAATTTTCAATCAACTCATCTATGGTCATGATAACAGCTCCAGCATTTCCTTGGCTTCGTCAGTCAACATTTCCGGAGTCCAAGCCGGTTCCCACACCAATCTAACTTCCACCTTACCGCATCCGGCTAATTTTGCCACGGCATCAGCCACTTGTTGCGGCAAAACTCCGGCGATTGGACAGGTTGGAGCGGTCAATGTCATTTCGATCTTCACATCGCCGTTATCTTGCGGTGCTATTTTATAGATCAAGCCCATATCATAAACGTTGATCGGAATTTCCGGATCGGTTACGGTACGAATCTGTTCGATAATTTCTGCCAAATCTGCCTTAGACTTTTCCGGTGGCAAGTCCTCGCCGGCATAGGCAACAAAATCCTGTAACGCAGCTAATTCGGATAAATCCGTTTCGCCATCAATACTCATCGCTTGCAGCAGTCGTGCTTCCGTTGCCCCGATAACATCATCATTTTTTTGTTTTTCGTCTGTCATTATTATTCTTCTCTAAAAAATTTTTCCGCTTTCAACAGAGCTTCATAAAGACTATTAATATCTTCTTTATTGGTATAAAGTCCCAATGACGCGCGCGCTACCGAAGTATAGCCCATGCGGTTAACAATCGGTTGAGCACAGTGGTGGCCGATGCGAATCGCAACATTTTCCTTATTTAAGACAAAAGCCAAATCCTGCGGGTGAATTTTACCGACAGCAAAGCTGAAAACCCCGCCCCGATTTTGCGGCTGTCCGATAATCCGTAAGTGAGGCACACTGTTTAACGCTTCTTCCATATATTCCGTCATTTCGAGTTCATGATGCAAAATGTTATCCAAACCGATTTTCTGCATATAGAGAAGAGCTTCACCCATACCGATAGCTTGCACCGATGCCGGTGTTCCGGCTTCAAACCGCGCCGGAATTTCGGCAAACGTAGTTTTTTCATATGTTACATTATCCACCATATCGCCGCCGAACTGATAAGGAGGCATACTTTCTAAAATTTGTGCCTTGGCATACAAAATTCCGACACCGGTCGGTCCGTATGTTTTATGAGCGGAAAAAGCCAAGAAATCACAGTCAATTTTCTTAACATCTATACGGTGATGTACGGCAAACTGACAAGCATCAATCAGAACTTTAGCCCCGTTCTGATGGGCGGCGGATACTATTTTTTCAATCGGAAAAATTGTTCCTAAAACATTAGACATAGCGGTAACCGCAACCAACTTGGTTTTTGCCGACAATTTCTGCTTAAAAAGTTCCGCGGCAAAATCTCCTTCATCGGTTACCTTAAAAACAACCAAGCGAGCACCGGTAATTTCGCAAATATGCTGCCACGGCACCAAATTAGCATGATGCTCTGCTTCGGAAATTAAAATTTCATCACCCGCATGCAGATTTTTTATACCCCATGTGGCCGCCACCAAATTAATTGCCTCGGTAGCATTGCGAGTAAAGACAATCTCTCGCGAATCGGCGGCATTTATAAATTCTTGAACAATTTTACGGGCATTTTCGTATTCTGCCGTAATTTTTTCGGCAAAATAATAGGTTCCGCGGTGCGGATTAGCATATGCCGACCGATAAATTTCGCTCATTTTATCTAAAACGCAAGCCGGTTTTTGTGCCGAAGCTGCCGTATCTAAATAGGCCACTTTTTTATTATTAACCATTTGCGCCAAAAGCGGAAAATCGCCACGGATTTGTTCAACATCATACATCTTTGCACTTTCCTAAAATCTGATACATATTTAGCTTGCAAAAATTTATTTTGCAAGTGATTTATCTATATAATACGTCAAAGCGGCAAAAAAATTAAAAAATCGTTATTTTTGTTGTTGACAGCGACGAAAAGTTATGTATATTACAATCCATTGCTTTATGTTTAAATAAAAGTTAGGTGAAAAAATATGTACGCAGTAATTAGAACAGGCGGAAAACAATATAATGTCACCAAAGGTGATGTTGTAAAAATTGAAAAAATCGCCGGTGAAGAAGGAAAAGAAGTTGTTTTTAGCGACGTTTTGGCCTTGGGTGAAAAACTCGGCACACCGTTAGTGTCCGGTGCCAGTGTTAAGGCTTTGGTTGTTAAACAAGCTAAAGATGCGAAAGTTATTGTTTTTAAGAAAAAGAGAAGACAGAACTATCGTCGTAAAAATGGTCACAGACAAAATATCACAATTGTTAAAATTACGGATATTTTAGGTTAATTGAATTTGAGGGAGAAACGTTATGGCTCATAAAAAATCTGGTGGTAGCTCCAATAACGGCCGTGACTCCGAAGGTCGTCGTTTAGGTGTGAAAAAATATGGCGGTGAAGCTGTTATCCCTGGCAATATCATCATTCGTCAACGCGGTACAAAATACCATCCGGGACAGAATGTTGGCTTGGGTAAAGATCACACAATTTTTGCTACTTCCGAAGGTAAAGTAGAGTTCAAAACTAAGGCTAATGACAGAGTTTATGTTTCTGTTGTTGCGGAATAGTTTTTAAAATTAAAAAAATTTAGGGGGCGCAATGCCCCTTTATTTGTATGATTTTGAGGCAACTATGAAGTTTTTGGATCAAGCGAAAATATATATCAAAGCCGGCGACGGCGGCAAGGGATGCGTGGCCTTTCGCCGCGAAAAGTTTATTGAATTCGGCGGACCAAACGGCGGTGACGGCGGTGACGGCGGCAGTGTCTATTTTGAGGCAGTCGAAAATCTTAATACCTTAATTGATTTTCGCTACCAGCAACATTTTAAGGCCCAAAAAGGACAACAGGGTATGGGATCGGAAATGACCGGTTATAAAGGTCAGGATCTGATTATTAAAGTTCCGGTCGGAACCGAAATTGTGGCCGAAGACGGCCAGACTGTGTTAAAAGACATGGTTGTTGCCGGCGAACGCTTTCTTATTGCCAAAGGCGGTAAAGGCGGCTTAGGCAATGCACGATTTAAGAGCTCAACCAATCAAGCACCGCGCTATGCCGGTCCGGGAACCGAAGGCGAGGAACTTTGGGTTTGGTTGCGCCTTAAAATTATTGCCGATGTCGGCTTAATC
>CADBPX010000134.1 GCA_902796625.1 uncultured Pseudomonadota bacterium | reverse complement strand
TTCATTGGCATTCGATACAATTTATGCCGAAGGACAACGCCGCTATGTTGAAAGTTTGTCGGTTTATGCACGGCAATTTCTCGATTTAATGAATAAACCTGATGTCGATGCTATTGAGGGGTTGTCACCGGCGATTTCGATAGAGCAAAAAACCATTTCACACAATCCACGGTCAACCGTCGGGACAGTAACGGAAATATATGATTATATGCGTCTTTTATGGGCGCGCGCCGGAACACCTTATTCGCCGGCAACCGGTTTGCCGATAGAGGCACAATCATCAACTCAAATGGTTGATAAAATTTTGGAATTACCGCAAGGCAGTAAACTGGTTTTGTTGTCACCGATTGCCCGCGGAAAAAAAGGCGAGTTTAAAAAAGAATTTGCCGAATTGCAGAAAAAAGGATTTCAACGTTTGGAAATCGACGGTGAAATTTATAATATTGAAGATCTGCCGGAATTAAATAAAAATCAAAAGCATAATATCGAAGTTGTTATCGATCGAATTATAGTTAAGGAAGGGATTCAATCACGCTTGGCGCAATCAGTGGAAACAGCGCTGAAATTGAGCGACGGATTGCTTTATGTTGAAAATATTAGCGATAAATCACGGCTTCGGTTTTCTTCGCACTTTTGCTGTCCGGTATCCGGTTTTACGATTGCCGAAATTGAACCGCGGCTGTTTTCTTTTAATAATCCGGAAGGAGCTTGTCCGCATTGCGGTGGTTTGGGAGCCAGTTTGTATATGGATCCGGAATTGGTCGTACCGAACGAAAATCTCAGTATTGCCAATGGTGCAATCGCTCCATGGTCGGTCAGCAGTCATTCCATATTTTATCGCCAAACCTTAAATTCGCTTTGTGAATATTTGAATATATCAAATAAAACGCCATGGAAAGATTTGCCGGCATATGCGCAAGAGACAATATTGTACGGTTCCGGCAATAAATGTGTGCCAATGGTTTATTCAAAGTGGGTGTCAGACAAGCCGTTTGAGGGAGTTATTCCGAATATGGAACGGCGCTTTTTGGAAACGGATTCAGCGGTGATTCGCGATGAATTATCCCATTATCAATCAGCGGCACCGTGTGAAGTTTGTCACGGTAAGCGCTTAAAAGCAGAGGCTCTGGCAGTTAAAATTGCCGGCAAAGATATTATGGAAGCATCAGATATGTCTATTAAACAAGCTTTGCCGTGGTTTGAAGGGATTGAGGCGCAAATGACACCGCAAAAACGCGAGATTGCGCATAAAATAGTTAAAGAAATTGTTGAACGCTTAAGTTTTCTGAATAATGTGGGGTTGGATTATTTAACTTTGTCGCGGCAATCCGGAACATTATCCGGTGGCGAGGCGCAGCGCATCCGTCTGGCTTCGCAAATCGGTACCGGTTTAACCGGCGTAATGTATGTTTTAGATGAGCCGTCCATCGGTTTACACCAGCGGGATAATGATAAATTATTAGATAGTCTGACGCGGCTACGGGATATCGGTAACACCGTGATTGTGGTGGAACACGATGAAGATGCGATGCGGGCGGCAGATTATTTGGTGGATATGGGACCGCGGGCCGGAAGTCAGGGCGGTGAAGTGATGGCGGCCGGAACGGTGAAGGAAGTGCTCGCCAATCCGAACAGTCTAACGGCTCAATATTTAACCGGGCAAAAAAGTATTCCGCTACCAAGTAAACGCCGTAAGGGCAACGGAAAATTTTTAGAGTTAACCGGCGCTAAAGTGCATAATTTGAAAAATGTGCACGTGAAAATTCCACTCGGAACCTTAACGTGCGTTACCGGTATTTCCGGCAGCGGTAAATCATCGCTGATTTTAGAAACCTTGTTTAAGGCAGTGGATAAGGTTTTAAACGGCAGTCGGGTGCCGCCGGGAGCATATGATAAACTAATCGGGGTCGAAAATATTGATAAAGTGATTGATATTGATCAATCACCGATCGGGCGGACACCGCGTTCCAATCCGGCAACTTATACCGGTGTGTTTACCAATATTCGCGATTGGTTTGCCGAATTGCCGGAAGCTAAAGCGCGCGGATATACATCAGGTTACTTTTCATTTAATGTTGCCGGCGGCCGTTGTGAGGCTTGCAAGGGTGACGGGGTTATGAAAATTGAGATGAACTTTTTGCCGGACGTTTATGTGCCGTGTGATGCTTGTCACGGAACACGCTATAATCGCGAAACACTGGAGGTGAAATATAAAGATAAGTCGATTGCCGATGTTTTGGATATGACAATTGATGATGCTTATTATTTCTTTGAAAATATTCCGGCAATTAAACGGCGGCTCGATTTATTGCGGCGGGTCGGATTGGGATATGTGAAGCTCGGACAGCCGGCTCCGACACTTTCCGGCGGTGAAGCGCAACGGATTAAACTTTCGAAAGAGCTAAGCAAAAAAGCAACCGGACGAACGCTGTATATTTTAGATGAGCCGACTACCGGTTTGCATTTTGAAGATATTAAAAACCTTTTGAATGTGCTGCAATTGTTGGTTGATGAAGGCAATACGGTGGTGGTGATTGAGCATAATCTTGACGTGATTAAGGTGGCCGATCATATTATTGATGTGGGGCCGGAAGGCGGCGATGGCGGCGGCGAAATTATTGCGACCGGTACGCCGGAAGAAGTGGCGAAAAATAAACGCAGTTTTACCGGTAAATATTTGAAGGGTAAACTGGGATAAGCGCGGTTATTCAAGCAGAATTTTAATTTTTTTACCGTTATTTTTATAACGTTTCTTCAGAGAAACTATTGTACTGCAAAGTGCCTACTTTACAAATGCGGTTATGTGCGGTTATAATTGCGTTTGAGGAGAAAATAATGCAGAGAGCTTATACCATTAAAGAAGAAATTTGGAGCAGTATTGTGCATGGTTGCGGGATAGTGTTCGGGATTAGCGCGTTGACGATATTAACTGCAATGGCGGCGCGTTACGGTAATGTTTGGAGCATTGTTTCTTCGGCTATTTTCGGTGCTTCAATGATTTTATTGTATTCGGCATCAACACTTTATCACGCGATTACTAATGAAGGTGCGAAAAAAATTTTGAAAAAATTCGACCATATTGCGATTTATTATCTGATAGCCGGATCATATACGCCGTTTCTGCTGGTTAATTTGCGCGGTTGTATCGGGTGGACGATTTTCGGTATTATCTGGGGATTGGCCGTTGTCGGGACGATTTTAAAACTTTGTCTTTCCGGCAGCGGTACAAAGTTATGGTCAATCGGGTTATATTTGATTATGGGCTGGATGATTGTTTTGGCTTCTAAGAGTTTGGTCAGCAATATTTCAAATATCGGGTTGATTTTTCTGGTTCTCGGCGGGTTGTTTTATACCGGAGGCATTGCTTTTTATGTGTGGAAAAGCCGAAAATATACTCATGCGGTATGGCATTTTATGGTTTTAACCGGGACAATTATGCATTTCTTTGCAGTTTTGTTCGGTTGCGTACTGATTTAAGTAAAAAATGATGCTTGCAGGATTGGCAGGAACGTGATAAGCTCAAGCATAGGCGGTAATGCAAAGTGAAGTCTAGAAAATGCAGAAAATAGGGTATTGGGCGAAGCGTGTCGCGGTTTTTGTTGATAATTAGTGCGTTATCGACAGCAATCGTGGCGGTGCCGGTTTCTTTTTTTATCTTGTGGCAATTTATCTGCTGGTGAGCGGGGTTCTGTTTTTACTGTCAATGATATAAGAAGTTAAAAAAGGCTTGCTTTTTAGATGATTTTTTATATTTTGAAGCTATGAGTGATAATTTTGAAAAAATGTTGCTGCTTTCCTGCTGTGCGCCGTGTTCGTGCGCCGTTATCAAAACATTGGCCGAGCAAGGAACGGATTTTGCCGTGGTGTTCTATAATCCGAATATTCGTCCCTATGCCGAATATGCAAAACGCCGCGACGAAAATGAACGGGTATGCCGGCTCTATGGCGTGCCGTTTGTGGAGCTTGAGTATGATAATGAGCGGTGGTGCGAACTGACCCGCGGTTTAGAAAATGAGCCGGAGCGCGGTAAGCGTTGCTCAATCTGTTTTTATATGCGCTTAAAACGCGTGATGGAATACGCTAAAGAAAACGGTTATTCGGCAGTGGCGTCAGTTTTAGGAGTATCACGATGGAAAAATCTGGCACAGGTAAATGATGCCGCTTATCAGGCCGCCGCCGCTGTCGGTTTTAAATATTTGGAAATTGAAGGACGAAAACATGGTATGCAGGAATTGCGTGCTTCGTTAATCAAAGAATTAAATCTATACAATCAAAATTATTGTGGCTGTAAGCCGCAAAACGATAAAGGAGAAAGATAATGCAGAAAATTATTCCGGAAAAATTGCAAAAAGGTGATAAAATTATGATTGTGGCACCGTCAACCGGTTTGAAAATTATCGGACAAGATTGTCGGCAAATTGCCAAACAGCGTTTTGAAGAAATGGGCTTAACAATAGAATTTGCGCCAAATACTAATGACGAAAACTGGAATATGTTCGGTACCGGAAGTTTGCAACAGCGGGTCAGCGATATTATGTATGCTTTTCAAGACAAATCGGTTAAGGCGATTTTTACAATTATCGGCGGTTTTAATTCTAATCAGCTGCTTGAGCATTTAGATTATGAAATTATTCGCAAAAATCCGAAAATTTTCTGTGGATTTTCCGATATTACCGCGCTTCATGGCGCTATTTATGCCCAAACCGGATTGGAAACCTATTATGGGCCGCATTACAGTTCCATCGGTATGGCAAAAGGGTGTGAGTATACATGGGAATATCTGCAGAAAATGCTGTTCAGTGATGACAACGTTGTCGTAAAACCGGCTGAAATGTGGAGCGATGATTTGTGGTTCATCAATCAGGAACAGCGGGAATTTATCAAAAATGAGGGGTATTGGAATATCCATAACGGCGAGGCCGAAGGAACAATTGTCGGCGGCAATTTGTGTACGTTTAATTTACTCTTGGGAACAAAACATCGTCCGTCTTTTGCCGAAAATACGGTGCTGTTTGTTGAAGATACCGAAAGTTCTTCCATAAAAGAATTTGATCGCAATTTGCAAGCTTTGTGCTATCAGCCGGATTTTAAAAATGTTAAAGCGCTGGTTATCGGTCGTTTTCAAAAAGGCTCAAAAGTTACACGTGAGCAGGTGGAATTTATGATTAATAACAAGCCGGAACTGGAAAATATTCCGGTGTTGGCTAATGTTGATTTTGGCCATGCAACACCGATTTTAACCATTCCGCTCGGCGGTACGGCAATTATTAAAAACGGTCAATTGACGCTGAAAAAATAAGCCGGTCGTTTTAACTGAGTTGAGTTTTATATAAGGCGGCATAAGCACCTTCTTGTTTTAAGAGCTCTTCATGCGAACCCTGTTCAACGATTTCGCCGTTATTTATAACAACAATACAATCAGCATTGCGCACCGTGGATAAGCGATGGGCGATAACTAAAACAGTGCGTTCTTGCATTAAATTATCAATCGCCTGTTGAACAACGGCTTCGGATTTGTTGTCCAGAGCTGAAGTGGCTTCATCAAGAATAAGTATCGGGGCATTTTTGATGAAAGCACGGGCGATGGCCAGACGCTGCTTTTGTCCGCCGGATAGCATAACGCCACGTTCACCGATTTGGGTTTCTAAGCCGTTATCCAACGAATTTATGAATTCTTCTAAACAAGCTCCGCGAATGGCACGGTTTAGTTCTTCATCGGAGACGTCGGTACGTCCGAGCAAAATATTTTCGCGAATTGTGCCGCAAAAAAGAAAATTATCTTGAAAAACAATGGCTATATTGTTGCGTAAGGATTCTAAACTCAGCTGTTTTATGTCTTTTCCGTCAATGGTAATTTGACCGGACTGGATATCATAAAAGCGCGGCAATAACGAAGATATAGTAGTTTTTCCGCCGCCGGAATTGCCAACCAAAGCAATGGTTTGTCCGGCTTTTATATCAAGGTTTATGTTCTTTAATACCGGCTTATCTTTTTGGTAGGCAAACGAGACATTTTTGTAGCAAATATCACCGTGGCAATGTTCCAATTTTTCGGCATTCGGTACCTCGGTAATTCTATTCGGTTCATTGAGTTTTTGAAATACACGATCAACCGCCATTAATGACATAATTACCCCATTGAAATTATTGCCTATCGATTTTATCGGATTATAAAGCATTACCAGCGAGGTGATAAATGAAGCAAAGTTGCCGACCGTAATTTGATGACTGACAATTAAATAACTGCCGTACCAAATAACAAAGGCTATACCGAAAGACGATATAACGTGCATAATCGGCGAAATAATACCGGTTTTGCGAATCATTTGTAAGGTTAGATCAAACATATTATTTACCGCTTCAACAAATCGTTGTTTGCAATAATCATAAAGATTATAAGCGGTTATAATGCGGTTGCCGCTGAATGTTTCATTATAGCAGTGCATTATGGTGGCCATAATATTGGCATCTTTGGCTATTACTTTTTTCAGGCGTTTACGAACACGGGTTAGCGGATACAACGCGCCAAACATGACAATTACCGCTACAATCGCCAGTTGCCATGAATTGTAAAACAGCACAATAATCAGCGAAATTGAGGAAAAAAAGCGTGTGAAAAATAATTTCATGTTGTTCATTAAGCTACCGCAGGCATTTTCGGCATCGGCATTAAAGCGAAAAAGAACATTACCGGAATTTTCTTTATCAAAAAATTCGGCATCATTATGTAAAAGCTTATTGAAAAGCCGGCGTTTAACGTCTAAAGAAATTTTGTTGCCGACCCATGTGTTCATATAGGTGGCAATATAAGTAAAAAGAGCCTGCAATATACTGAAAAAAACAATCATCAGCGGAATATACATGGTCCAGCCGGTTTGTTTTTCGACCAACACCACGTCCATAAAAGGCTTTAGCGACCAGGCAATAACCGCATCCATCGCTCCGACCGGAAGGGTAATGACTATGGCTAATAAAGCGCGGAACCAATACGGTTTGGCGTAGGGAAAAATACGGGCATAGTTCTTAAAAGTATATAATGTCAGCAGCTTTTCTTTGATTTTGGTGCGAAAAATATAGCCGACCGCCGTAAGGGCGCAAAAAAACAAATAAGCCAAAATAACCGCAGTAAAAATCAATGGTTTAAAATGCTTTTGGGTTTGCTGTACGCACGCGGTGCAGATTGTGACAGCGGTATCGTTTTGCATCATAAATGAGATGTTGTCGGGGCTGTTGTTTAAGACATTCAAACCGTCACTCGGGGCAATGGTAAAATTGCCGAAATGATGACCGCTGATGTAAACATCGGCTAAATTTACAGTTCCTTTGTAGCCGCGGAATGTTAATTTTAAGCGGTCAAGCTGAGCGGTTTTTAATTGATGAGAGTATAATGTCGGCTCGGTTGATGCTGAAATATGCATCGGTTGAATAAAATCTTTGTTTTCATAGTTTGTGTATTCGGCATCTATTTCAACAACGGCCGGAGTGTCTGTGCTGATAAAAAAAGACAATTTGAGGCTACTGTAATTGTACCACAACATACAGCTTAAGCCTAAAATTATAAGCAAGCCGCCGACAAAGGCCGAAATTAGTTTTAAATGTTTCATCAGTTATTTCCGTTCTTCAACTGGCGGTAATGTAAAATATTTTTTTGTTTTTGACAATAAGAATATGCTATTTATGCATTTTCTTAAATTGTCTTTAAGGATTTTAGTGTATGCTGTTGGTATTAATAAGTTGAGGAGTGTGTTATGAGCAGAATTAATGATGTGTTTTATTCCGATATTTACATTACACCGGACAAAATGGTTTTTGTGCCGGATTCAAATACGGAAAGCGGTTTGCAACAAATTCATCCCGATGATTTTGATGATTTTTATAATTTGTTGCGGCAACAATTTAAAGGAAAATCAAGTTATTCAGTGATTTATGAGGGATTTTTCTTCCGTGTTGAGCGTTCGGTTACAATGTATGGCGAAATGTTTTGTATGCGTAAAATGCCGAAAAAAGTACCGGATTTAATCAGTTTGGGCTATCCGCCGGCTTTGGTGAATTATTTGGGGACTCTCGGCAATGCATCAGGTTTGATTCTGCTCGGCGGAGCAACCGGATCCGGTAAAACAACCACGGTTTCCAGTCTGCTAAGAGAATATTTAATCAGACACGGCGGCTTTGCGTATACGATTGAAGATCCGTTCGAAATGCCGTTGGACGGCGAGTATCGGGCTTTGAATGGTTCAATGGGTATGTGTAAACAAACACAGCCGGTTAATGATGATTGGGGTGCATCTTTGCGTTCGGCACTGCGTTCGCGGCCGAGATTTATTATGGTGGGCGAGATCAGAACTCCAGACGCCGCCAGTGAGTGCTTGCGTGCGGCAACTTCCGGACACTTAGTACTATCAACTATTCACGCCAATAATGTTTCCGATGCGATTGACGCAATGGTCAAGCACGCTTCTGCCGGCGAAATGAGTGAAGAATTGGCCTTCGACTTGCTTTCTCGCGGAATTTTGGGGGTTATTCATCAAACCTTAATCGGGGTGGGTCGAAAGCGCCCGGTGGTGCAATATTTGTTTGCCAATCCGAATACAACAGTCGGTGACCAAACTCGTAATATTATTAAAACCGGAAAAGTTAATTTGGCAACTACCATCGAAATGCAAATGACCCGTATGGCGCAAGGGCGTCCGTTGTTCGATATTACAGACAAACAAGCAAAAAGGTAAAATAAATTTGTAACAAAATTTTCATATAAAAATTGTGAAAAGTATGTTATTATCAGAGCATAAGGGATGTATACTGCGCGTTTTACGGGGGTGTGAGATGGTTGATGCAAGACAACAAATACCGGAAGATATTGAAAAGGCAAAAGCATATGATAATGCGGTTAACGGATCACCAGCGCCGATTGAACAAGATATGACCATTTATGATCTGATGGAACAATATGGCGTAACTCCTGAAGATATTCAGGTTGTTGCCAATGAGCATCCGGAAATGGCGCAAATGATCGGAGGCGGCCCGACTTTAGAGGCTTTGGCAGCTTCTGCCGATAAGAAAAAAGGAAAAATGATCGGAGGATGTGGCAGAGGAGTTTCGGAAATACAAAGTAATTCCATGGTAAATAAGTCTGATACAACCTACAATGCAAATGCTCATAAAATAATGGCTGACGAATCTCACAGAAGATCAGGGGTTAATTCAACAACTTCAGGATTTGCACGTTATATCGGATTGGAGGCTACCGGATCGTGGATAAGCATAGATTTTGATAATGAAGCTTACAACAAAGCGAGAAAAGGTACTGAATATGAAAAAACAAATGAATTTGCATTTGGTGTTCGTCCAGGGGTCTGCATTTCTGTAGATGAAATAAGAGATCGAGATGTGCGTAAGTCTAAAGCAACCTCAGAAAAAGAAAGAGAAGCCGGTGGAACTCCAGGAGGTATTCACGGACATGTTGCAATAATGGGACATGACGGAAAGTATCATGCTGATGGTGAACAATCAAGTATTAATTTTACACGTTATGGTGAGCAGTATCACCTTTCGTATCCGACAGATGCAGTAGTTCCGGCTGAATATTGCAATATGATCGTAGATCAGGCTAAAACCAGACAAAGCGATCCGAATTACAGATATCCTGATGATGTGCGGAAAAGAACAACCCCGCAAGGCGGATATCGGCGACCGGCTCCACAAAAACAAGCCGGCAGACAACAGTCGCGGTCAAATAATAATAGCGGAACGAATAGAAGCGGAAGAAGAAGTGGGGTTGCAAACAGAGGTCGTGGCGGCAGATA
>CADBPX010000133.1 GCA_902796625.1 uncultured Pseudomonadota bacterium | reverse complement strand
TAACGGCAAATTAAGATTGTCGGTTTTCCGCAGCGGTAAGCATATTTATGCGCAAATCATTGACGATGTAAAAGGTTTAACGGTTGCTTCGGCTTCGACTTTGGATAAGGAAGTCAGAGGACAAATTAAAAAATCTTCTACAGTTGAAGCTGCCGGCTTCATTGGTAAAGTAATTGCTGAAAGAGCTGCAAAGTCAGGTGTTTCTGAAGTTGTATTTGATCGTGGCGGATATATCTATCATGGTCGGGTGAAGGCTTTGGCTGACGCTGCTCGTGAAGCTGGATTGAAATTCTAGGAGATGAAGATGGTACAAGCAGATCGTCATAATAAAAAAGAAGTAAAAGAAGAATTGGTTGAAAGACTGGTTCACGTTAATCGTGTTGCTAAAACCGTTAAAGGCGGACGTACGGTATCATTTGCGGCAGTTGTTGTCGTTGGTGACCAGAAAGGTCGTGTCGGTTTTGGTTCCGGCAAAGCTATGGAAGTGCCGGATGCGATTGTTAAAGCAACAAACGAAGCAAAAAAGAATTTGATTCGCATTCCGTTGCGCGAAGGCAGAACGTTGCATCATGACGTTGCCGGACGTTTCGGCGCCGGTAAGGTGGTTTTGAGAACAGCTCCTGCCGGTACCGGTGTGATTGCCGGTGGTCCGATGCGTGCAGTGTTTGAAGTGTTGGGCGTGCAAGATGTGGTTGCTAAATCGTTGGGTTCTAATAACCCTTACAACATGATTAAGGCAACGTTTGCCGCTTTGCAATCAATTAATTCGCCGAGAATGATTGCCAATAAGCGCGGTAAAAAGGTTGGCGATATTGTCAGCCGCCGTGAAAATGGCAAAGAAGTGAAAGAGGAGGCATAGGCCATGGCTAATAAAAAGACTATTAAAGTTACCAGAACAGGTAGTACAATCGGCCGTCCGGCTATCCAAGAGAAAAACTTGCGCGGTTTAGGTTTAACCAAAACCGGACGCACGGTTGAATTGGAAGATACGCCTTCAATTCGCGGAATGATACGGAAGGTGGCACACCTCGTCAAAGTCGAAGAATAAGGAGCGTGCTGAGAGGTTGTCATACTTGTAATTTTTTTCCTTGTGTATTTGTTTTATACACGGCGTCGAAAAATCACAGCGTAGCTCAACCTCTCATCCCACTCTTCAAGTTCTGTTCATTTTGATGAATGTTGGGACTTTGTGGAAAGTTAAAAGTAAAAGGATAAAGAAAATGAAACTTAACGAATTAAAAGACAACGAAGGCGCTACCAAAAATCGCAAGCGTGTCGGTCGTGGTATCGGTTCGGGTAAAGGTAAAACTTGCGGCTTAGGTCACAAGGGTCAAAAAGCTCGTTCCGGCGGTGCTAAGCTCGGTTTCGAGGGTGGTCAAATGCCGCTTTATCGTCAATTGCCGAAGCATGGCTTTAAAAATCCGTTTGCCAAGACCTTTGCCGTAGTTAATTTGGATACGATTCAAAAAGCTGTTGATGCCGGTAAGTTAGATGCATCGTCTATTACGGTTGAAACCTTATTAGCTTCTAATGTTATCAGCAAGAAATTGGACGGCATTCGTTTGTTAGCTCGCGGTGCGATTACCAGCAAAGTTGAAATTACGGTTAATTCGGCTTCTAAATCTGCTGTTGCGGCAGTTGAAAAAGCCGGCGGTAAGGTTAATTTTGTAAAGTAAGATAGCGTTGACAAGACCTTAAAAAGAGGAAGGCTGTATGCTTTCCTCTTTTTGGTTTAGGGTGTTAAAAAAATGAATCGGAAGATGCCTGGACGATTGCTGGCGCAATCGAGGCATGACAGTTAAATGAAAAATTTAAAGAAGCGGAAGACCCCTTGACCTCGTGCCTAATGACACTCGGAGGGGTGACAGTGATATAAACCTGAAGGTTTGGAGCGATGACATTATTAGTTTATATTTTCACCGAAAGCATGGTAAAATACGGGGTTGTCGGGGTGACTATATCAAAAGTAATATATCCTTTTCCTTAATTGTTTTTTGCAAAAAAGTGTGCTAGAGTGACAACATAAATTAACAAATTTATAAGGAGAAATGAAATGAAAATTAATCAATCCGGTCGTTCAATGATTGAAATGCTTGGCGTTCTGGCCATTATCGGCGTGTTGTCGGTAGGCGGTATTGCCGGTTATTCGAAAGCCATGAACAAATATCGTATTAACAAAATTACTGATCAGGTATCTATGATTGCCGCAAACATTCGTACTCTGTATGCAATGCAACGTGACTATACGGGGTTAGATACAAATGCGGCTGCAAATACAGGAGCTATTCCTGATGAGATGATAACATCCACGGTTGATGGGACTACTACAAACGCTACTTTAGCAAATCCGTACAATGGTGAAGTTAAAGTACTAGCAGCTGCTTTGAATAAAGAAACATCTAATCCGAAAGCATTTATGATTATCTACAACGGTTTGCCGCGTGAAGCTTGCGTGTCGATTGCCTCCAATGATTGGGGTGAGCCGGTAGCAATAAGAGTAGCTAGTGCTGGTCAAAGTGTGGATGATGCAACAAATATGTATATAGGTTGTCCAGGTACGGAGGCGGCAGCTGATGGTACGGTTGCTTGTCCGAATGGAGGAAAAACAGCTGTTCCAATGCCGGTAACCTCTGCATCAACCGCTTGTAATTGTACGGGTGCTAATGCAAATAAATGTTCAATTGCTTGGAAATATTACTGATATACGATTGTATATGCTTGAGAAAAGGGCCTGTTGATTACAGGCCTTTTTTATATACATGCCTATTTTGTATTTGTTTTTTTATTGTCATGCCTCGTTTTCGCCAGAAAACGTCCAGGCATCTTCGAATGCTTTTAAAAAGAAGCGGAAGATCGCTTGACCAAACCTGGCGGTTTGGAGCGATGACTGTTGTTTTTTGTTTTTTGACATCTATGCTGTGGGCGACATGACAGTTGTTTTTTTAAATTTTAGTTGGCTTCAAAGTTAATCCGCGGATCAACTAATGAATAAGTAAGATCACTGATTAATTTTAATACCAACCCCAATAACGCAAAGATATATAACGTTCCGAATACTACCGGATAATCGCGGGTGGTGATGGCTTCATAGCCCAAAAGTCCTAAGCCATTGAGCGAAAAAATTACCTCTATCAATAAAGAGCCTGTAAACAGCATTTTAATCAACAAGGACGGAAATCCGGCAATAATAATCAACATGGCATTGCGAAAAACATGACCGTATAAAATGCGCCGCTCCGAGGCTCCTTTGGCACGAGCCGTTAAGACATATTGCTTATTGATTTCATCAAGAAAAGAATTTTTCGTCAGCATGGTCAGACCGGCAAAACCGCCGATAACCATCGTCAAAACCGGTAAGGTAATATGCCAAAAATAATCGCCGATTTGCTGCCAGAAGTTCATGCTGGCCCAATTGTCCGAAACAAGCCCGCGCAACGGAAACCACTGCCAATAAATACCGCCGGCAAAAAAAACAATAAAAAATACCGCCAGTAAAAAAACCGGCATCGCCGAGCCGATAACAACTAAAAATGAGGTTACGATATCAAATTTCGAGCCGTCACACTGCGCCTTTTTGATGCCCAGCGGAATTGCTATCAGATAAATAATCAATGTTGACCATAGTCCTAAAGAAATTGAAACCGGCAGGCGCTCTTTTATCAACTCTAAAATCGTTTTATCGCGATAATAACTTTTACCAAAGTCAAAGCATAAGTAATCTTTCAGCATTTTACCATAACGATAATACCATGGTTTATCAAAGCCGAATTGAGCTTCTAAAGCCTTAATTAAATCTTCAGGTACCCCTTGGGCGCCCACGTATTTTGAACTGGTTGAGCCCGAATGTGAATTTTGCGCGCTAACTTCCGAGGCAGACGTAAATTGTGATTTGCTGTCCGTATTCATGCCACGGTATTGCGCTAACATATAGTCAACCGGTCCGCCGGGAGCAAATTGAATAATGGCAAAATTAACCGTGATTATCCCCCACAAAGTGAAGGGTATTAAGAGTAATCTTTTTAATATATAGTTACGCATTTTTAATCCTTTGCCCACCATAAAAACGGTTGAAATCCGATTTTTAAATTTGTTTGCGGTTGGCCGAATTTGTTGCGATAGGCAACACGAGAATATGGAGAATACCATTGGAAAATCATATAATTTTCATGCAGTAAAACTCGGTCTAATGCTTTAACATACGCAACATATTCATCTTTTTCGTCAGCCGCGATCAAGCCTTTAATCAAATCATCAACAACGGCATTTTTTATGCCGATTACATTATTGCTTCCCGGCATATCGGCAGATTGGCTGCCCCAATATTCACGCTGTTCGTTGCCCGGAAGCTGCGAAACCCGATATGAAACAATCGCCATATCGTAATCAAAATTATCTAACCGATTTTTAAAAATATTAACCTCTAAATTGTGAAATACCGCTTTTATGCCGATTTTGCGCAAATTTTCAATAAACGGCAGCATTACTTTGGTAAATGTTGAGCCGTTGGCCGAATTGCTTAAAACTTCAAATTCCAGCGGTTCGTTGGTTTTGAGATTTACCATTCTGCCGTCTACAAAGTCATATCCGGCCTCTTGTAGTAATTTAACGGCCTTTTTTAAATTTTCACGAGAATTGTAAATGTCAGGATTGACGGTTGGCTCGTAGGGCTTGGTAAAAACATCTTCCGGCAGTTGATCGCGGTATCGGCTTAAAATTTCCAGCTCCTTGCCCTGCGGTAAACCGGTCGCTTCCATGCCGGTGTTGGTAAAATAACTGTACAATCGCTTATACTGGCTGTAAAAGAGTTTTTCATTGGCCCATTCATAATTAAAGGCCAGATCAATCGCTTTGCGAACCCGCCGATCCTTAAATTTGTTGCGGCGAATGTTAAAGGCAAAATTTTGCAAAATTGCCGGTTCATTGTGTTGAATTTCTTCCTTGATAATTTGTCCGGATTTAATTAAATCGTTGTTGTAGCCGGTCATCCATATTTTAGCAATGTATTCCTCGCGCACATCAATATTTCCGGCAAATAAGGCTTGTAAAGTTACCGTGGTGTCCTGATAATAGTCATAACGTACTCGCTCAAAGTTGAAGAAACCGCGGCGTGTCGGCAAATTTTTTCCCCAATAATGCGGATTTTTTTTCAGCTCAACATATTTGTTTACTTGAAAATCGCTGACAACGTATGGGCCGGAGCCTAAGGGAACTTTTAAACTCGGAGCGGCAAAATCTTTTCCTTCCCAATCTTTTTGTGAAAAAACGGCAAATTGCGATAAAATCATCGGCAATTCTTTGTTTTTGGTGTTTTTTTTGAAATAAAATCGAACTTCGCGCGCGCCGATTTTTTCTACTCGGTCAACATCAGTATAGTACATCTTATATATTGGAGAACCTTGTTCGGTTATCGCCTTAAAGCTGAAAATAACATCGTCAGCCGTAACCGGAGTTCCGTCGGAAAATCGCGCATTTTCGTTCAAAATGAAGCCAACATAGGATTTATCTGCCGGTAAATCAAACTGTTTGGCCAGTAAAGGATAAACCGTAAACGGATCATCAACCGGTGAGGTGCCCAATGTTTCAAGTCCTAATTGAGTAACAAAGGTGGCCGCCACTCCCTTAAATATATAAGGATTGAAATTATCAAAGGTGCCGTATGCCGGCAAAACAATGCGTCCGCCTTGCGGAGCCTTAGGATTTACATATTCGTATGCGGAAAAGTTTTTCGGGTATTTGGATTGGCCGTATAAGGCAATGCGATCATAGATTTTAGCCGTGACCGCAGAACTTGCCAGGCAAATTGATGCAACAATAAAACTAGCGATAATTTTTCTCATCTGTCCAACCGCCGAAAGGATAAACCAGATCTTCATCATCATTAGATGCGGCACGAGGCATTGTTTCAGAAGTTCCGGAAAAATGGGGTTCGCTTACAGTATTTTGCGATGGCATACGGTTTTGCGACGGAAATTCATCGCGCGAGGCCGTCAAGGTGCTGCCAGATGCTGTTTCATTGGCCGCATTTAATGAAGGCTCAGGATCAGGCTGAGTGATGCTTTCAAACTTCGGAAGCTCTACCGGCTTAAATTCAGCAGCGGAAAAGCTTGGTTCGTCACGATTAAATGACGGTTCACTCAAGCTGACTTCCGAACGGGAATCACCGGCAGGATTGCCTTGAAAACTGTTGTGCAGAGCTTGGAAAAACGGATCTTGTTCCGCTTCATCAAAACCGTCAGTATCATCTTGCCGCCGCTTAAACGGATTGAGTTTAGAAAGAAAAGATGGGCGTGTTTCTGTGTAAGAATCGTCATCATCTTGCGCAAATTCTTCGTCATCGCGGTCAACATTAACAATTGTGTTTTGAGCTTTTGGTTCTTCCATGGTGGCTAATTTCAGAGCAGAAGTGTAATCGGACTTTTGTTCGGTTGTGTCATGAGCCGTCAGGCGATCGGCCGCCGAAACGCTTATACTGCCAATTCCTTCGGTCAGCGGGGCAATAATCGAATAAACTTTGCCCAATACACCGCTTTCAATCATGCGCAAAAATATGCGATCGCGGTCGTGTTTTTCTAAAAGCTGCAATAAGTTTTGGTAACGCGAGCAAAATTCCAGTAATGAACCGCGGAACACTTTATCACGATTAACTTTTTCACGCACCCACGCATCAAAGGTGCTTTGACTTTTGCTGGCTTCCAAAACTGCTTTACCCAAAGACCACCTTTCACCACGGCCAACTCGTTGCCACAGCAAGTCTAATTGAGCCGACGAGGCAATGTTACAACGCTGTATAACTTCGCCTAAAGCTTCATTCATGTCATTTATCAGGGTATCAAATTTATTGATGACAAAGCCATCTTTGATTTCGTGTTCGGCATCGAGCATTACCCGCACCACTAAATCGGTATAGTCTTGATTCTTTTGCAGTTGGGTGAGAAGTTCATTTTGTTTGCGGTTCATACTGCGATTGTTTAAAAATTGGCAGAAAAAACCGAAAATCAGCCAAATTACCAAAATCGGCAAGGCTACTACGCAAACCAATGTTAACATCATTTCCGGACTTTGCTCCCACAGCCCTTCGGCTTCTAATTTGGAGCGCACAAACAAAATTGCGTATATCAACCAACTGGTCGATGAAAAAACCGCCGTAAAAAATGCAAACATCAACATTACATTATCCCCTGCAATATAGTCAAATCAAGCTCCAAACAGAGCTTTAGTCATCTTATATTAACGTGAACACATTAATAAAACGTCAACAACCGTTCACAGCTTGCAAAAAAAAACTAAACATTTTAAAAAAATATGCTAAACTTGCGCCATAATATCTGCAAAAGAGGTAAAAATGAGCGAAAATGAAACACTTGTGTTGG
>CADBPX010000132.1 GCA_902796625.1 uncultured Pseudomonadota bacterium | reverse complement strand
ATCACGGCCAATAATCGGATCCATTTTACCTTGAGCTGCTCTTTCCGTATAATCAATAGCATAACGTTTCAATGCCTGAAAATTATCTTCAGCTGTAACCGAATCAGCCGTACGCCCTTGGCGCATTTCATTGATAACCTTATTCAATTGCAGTAAGTCAACATCATATGATTTAAAAGTCAGTAAGGCTTGCAGCAATCTTTCGACCGAAACATAGGCATCTTTAGCCTTTTGTGCCATTTGTTCGGCGGTATCCATAACTTTCATAAAATCCTGCGAAACGCTCAATTGCACACTCTGACCTTCAACAGTAGGCAACTGCATAATTTCCTGCTTAACCTTATGCTTTAAATTTTCAACATCAACACCAGTTTGCGACAATAAATTTGCCGCCAAACCCTGACTATCTTCCAGCATTGCATAAAGCAAATGCGCCGGAACTATATATTGATTATTGTGTCTTGAAGCCAACTTTTCCGCATTCTGCAAAAAACCGCGGCTCCGATCTGTATATTTTTCTATATCCATCTTTTACACTCCTATAACAAATATATAGGGAGCGATTTTTTCCAATGCAATCATTTTTGATTATTTTTATAATCAGGCCCGCTGTTCAGCACGCTGTTGTACCGGCAAGGAAGTCTCGTGAACGACAGGTGTCCTCTTGATATTTTGCGATTCCGGAGTTTTTGTTTCTTCCGGAGAATTCATTTTCCGACGAACTCTCTGTCCGGCCTTTTTACCTTCTTCGGCCACAGGTATTACATTTTCAATTATCTGAGTCGGCCTTGCAATTCTGGCCTTGGTTTGCGCATAATATTGATCATCAAATATTATGCTGCCATCGTTGAGAAAAGCCCGAACGTGCGGAGCCGGAACAACTTCATAAGCCCAATATACGCCATTATTCTGATTATGGAAAATCGGCGTTTTGGCTTTGCCGGACATTTTCGTCGGATGAGTTTTACCGCGAGAATCAATCCGAACATTCATCATATGAAAAAGAGCATAGTGTAATTTTGGACTAACCTGAAAAGTATTTTCCGAGCTGTTGATTTTGGTAAAATCAAAATCTTTATCATCCTTGTGTAAAACAACATTGCTGATTTCTTCGCCATGATGAACATCAATCTGAAACTTAAACGAGTTGACGATAGTTCCGACTTCTTCCTGTACATCACGCATTAAAGCCATATCTTCAACCTGTTCATATTCGGCTTTAGCGCGTTTTTGCTTGTATATGCGATTTTCTAAAACCTGACGAATGGAAGATACCAAGGCCTTTTCTTCCAGACGGGCAGATTTAGGTCCAAAATCCGGCAAATAACTTTTCATAATCTTCCGACGAGTATTACGATTAGGCACTAATTGCACAAAAAGCTTTTTGTATAGCGATGTCATATTGGCGCCAACCCCAGATCGACCTTTTTGCACTTCGTATACAATAGCATCAATTTCTTCTGCACTAAGCTTAGCCTCAATATCAATTCCGGCATCAACATTTTCGTAAGCAGCACGAAATTCTGATAGATCACGTCGCAACTCTTTTTCATATTTTACGGAAAAATCAATATTTGCCTCAGATTTAGCCGATGAACTCATCAGCACCCCATCAAATATGCGATCACTTTCCTGAGCCAGTAACTTTTCGGTTTGGCTCAATGATTTTAATCTTCCGCCCCGACTGATTAAAGAATAAAGATCCGAAATCGATAATTCGGCAATTTTATCCGGAGGAAAACGAATAGCTGTCAATCCTTTAAGCAAATCAGGCTCTAATTCTTTAATGGTAGGAATCTGGGAAGAAACCTTCCAGGCCAAACATCTATTTAAATCATACTCTTCTGCACTAACCGGCGGAGCTGACAAATAGTTATCCTGAGCCTGTAATAAAACCGATGACAACATTTTATCGCTTTCCGGATTATGAACCATACCGTTAAATGCCGTACGCAAGGCACTGGTTTTAATCCGCTCCAAACGCATTTCATTTTCAATTTTTTCTTTATGGAAGCTGATTTGCGCGGAAAATTGCTTAAGTTCTTCATCACTTTTTATTACCGAACGAAATTCTGCCGGAATTTCACCGCCTTCACCGATCTTTTCCAACATTTTTTGGGCATCGCTGATTTGCTTAAGCATCAAATCGCGGCCATAAGTCGGAACTTCACGCCGGCGTAACACACAACCGTGACGATATAAAATCGTGGCTAATTTTTGTTCAAAAGTCTTACGCGCCGTCACGCCAAAATTCGGCGATAACAACCTTTCGGTCAACAGACGGACTTTCATTAAATCTTCTTCAGTTGAAACTTCTTCCCATTGCAACTTCTTACCGTTATTCATTCGTTTGAGTTGCTTAGAATATTGCTGAACATACCAAAATTCCGGCGGTTCAACAACGCGATCTTCTTTTTCCCATTTATAAAAAGTGTTAAAATAAGAAAACAAATCATCGGCCGGCTGTAAAGCTTTTTGAACAATCTCGCGCAATGACGGAACTTCTTCTTCCGGATATGTATCATGCGGTAAAATTTTCTGATAATCTGGAACTGCAGAATTAATATCTATCTTCTTCGGTTCTTTTAAATATTGAGGATTTAGCGAAAAAAAACCATTTACATCTTTCGTAAATTGAATATTGGGATATTCCAATGATGCAACATGCTTTATCAGTTCGGCCAAATCAATATTCTGGTTTTCCGCTTGCTCCGCATAGTAATTATTTAAGTATTCCTGCTGCTTTTGCTTATTGGCAATAACCGTTTCTTTATCCGATGTCGAAAAAGCTGACTTTTTGTAAATCCGATTAAGGTTGTTATATAAATTTATCAATGTTTCGGTATAAGATAATGGACGGCTGTTACGGGAAAATTGATAGTAATTATAATCTTGCTGGCTTTCCATGGCAGAACAGACCTTCCCGTCGAAATCATCGGCATTAGAAGCT
>CADBPX010000131.1 GCA_902796625.1 uncultured Pseudomonadota bacterium | reverse complement strand
TGGACTAAGTCATCAGATATGTGTTGTGAATATGGAGACTCATATTATGGTTGGGTTATGAGCCGTGATGATGATATACTGAAAAAAAATAAAACTAATCAGAGAAAAGCTAATCAAAAAAAAGGACATCAAGCTAAAAATCAACAATCTAGTCAGACAAATTCTGACAGAAAAAAACGCCGTGCGGTTAGACCTTCAGGAAGAAGCAGATGATGCAAAATTGTTAATGATGTGAGAATCAAAAATATGGAAACAAAAAAAAATTTAGCGGCTGAAAAGAAAATAAGCGGAAAATGTAATTGTGCTCAGGCTGTATTGTGTACATATTATGATAAAGCAAAAATCAATTTAGATATGGCAATGCAATTGGGAAATTCATTTGCAGTAGGTATGGGAAACATGGAAGGTACATGCGGGGCAATAGTCGGTGCCGGCATGATTTTGGGATTGTGTTGTCACAATAAAACAGAAGCAATGCAAAAGATGAGGCAGATCATGATTAAATTTCAACAACGCAATACTACAACTCAGTGTAAGCTTCTTAAAGGTATTGAAACTAAAAAAGTTCTGCGTGAATGTCCTGATTGTGTGGCAGATGCTGCGGAATTTTTGGAAGAAGTGATATGATATGTGTAAGTTACAATAAATAAAGCCGGTTTTTATGAGCCGGCTTTATTTATTATTGGTTGTTTTTATGATAACTTTGAAACTATACCATCAGCTAACTTTGGTTCAAACCACGTTGATTTTGGAGGCATAAGCATTTTTTTGTCGGCAACTGCTATTAGTTCATCAACAGCTGTCGGATAAACCATAAATCCTACACTGCCATGGTGAGAGTCAACGACCTTCTGAATTTCTTCAGCTCCTCTGATGCCGCCGATAAAATCAATACGTTCTGAATTGCGCAGATCTTCAATAGCCAAAATATTTTTCAAAACTTTTTCACTTAATAAACTAACATCAAGTTGAGATACCGGATCATTTGGCATAGGGGTTCCGATATGTTCCATTTTATACCATTGTTTGTCAAGGTACATGGTGAATTCACCTTTATGAGAAGGTTTAGTCATGTTAATAGGAGAAAGTTTGAAGTTTTTTTCAAGTTCTTGTAAAAATTCCGCTTTTGAATGTCCATTTAAGTCAAAAACCACACGGTTATAATCCCAAATCTTCATCTCATCTTCGAAATAAGCGACGGCCAAAAAACGAGCACTGTCGGTTGTACCATCTTCAGCGGCTAAACGTGCTGCTGCGGCTGAACGATGGTGCCCGTCGGCGATGTATGCTTCATTTTGACTATTAAAGGCTCTGGTAATTTGTTCTATTTCTTGTTCATTTTCGACAATCCATAAACTGTGACGAACATTATAGTCTCCGACAACCGAAAATTCAGGTTCACGATTTGAGGTGATCTGTTGTAATAACTTCTTTATTTCAGGTAAATTTTTGTTAATAAGTAAGGCTGGTCCAGTTTGGGCACCGACTGTGCGAATTTGTTTAACACGATCATTTTCTTTAGCTACACGAGTTAATTCATGACGTTTAATTCGTCCTTCATTGTATGCTTTAACTGATGCCGCAACAACAAGTCCGGTTTGAATGTGATTCCCCATAATCATTTGATATACATAATAGCATGGTTTATTAGTTTTATAAAGAATACCTTTATTCAGCATATTCTTAAAATTTTCAGCGGCTTTAAGATAAACCCTCTCTTCATAAGGAGAAACATCGCCTTCAAAATCTATTTCAGCTTTCGAAATATGGAGAAAGCTGTATGGTTTTCCCTTGGCTTTAACTTTGGCTTCTGCTGATGATAATACATCATAAGGCGGAGCGGCTACTTCAGCGGCATATTTTGCAGTGGGAACAACCCCTATAAATGGAGCGTATATTATATTTCCATTACTCATATTAATATCCTTTCATAAAAATTTTGCTACTAGTATACTAGCGCACTCAAAAATAAAGTCTATATAAATAAAACAATTTTCCTTCATAAAAATAATACAAAGATTGACATTGTGTTAAGAGATTGGTAATTATTAAATATCAGAAAAAAATCCGTAGGTTGAAATGAAAAAATATATAATCGGTGGTTTTGTCAGAGATATTTTACTGAAAAAGGAACCACATGATAAAGATTATGTGGTTGTCGGCTCTTCTATTGAAGAAATGCAAAGGTTAGGATTTAAGCAGGTAGGAAAAGATTTTCCGGTATTTTTGCATCCGATTAACAATGAAGAATATGCTTTGGCACGAACGGAAAGAAAAATCGGTGATAAACATACAGATTTTGTGTTTAATTTTTCTCCGGATATTACATTATATGATGACTGTTTGCGGCGCGATTTTACTTGCAATGCCATTGCTTTTGATGAAGAAAACGGTGAATTTATTGATTATTTTAATGGATGTGATGACATTAAAAACAGACTTATTCGGATTATTGATGAAAATAATTTTAAACTTGACCCGTTACGGATTTTGCGCGCATATCGATTTGCGGCAGTGCTAGATTTTGAAATTGAAGATAATACCAAAAAAATACTGCAAAAAATGATTGCCGACGGAATGTTACGGCATTTAACTCCGGAAAGAGTTTGGAAAGAAACTCTTAAAGCATTACAGCCACGGGCAAATTCTGTAAAGTTCTTTACCGGTTTGGCTGAAATTGGAGGATTGCATGATTGGTTCGTGGAATTGGAAAATTTATTATGTATACCGGAAAATAGGTGTTATCATTATTCTGGTAATACTTTTAAACACGTAATGTGCGCTTTGGCGCGTGCGCAAAACGAAAATGAACTCGTTAAGTGGGCGGTATTAAATCACGATTTTGGTAAAGCTGAAACTCCGAAAGAAATTTTGCCACATCACATAAATCATGATCAAAAAGGTGTCAACTTGATCGAAAAAATTTGCACCAGATTGAGGACGCCTAATGAATATAAAAAATTTGCTAAGTTGTTTTACAGAGAACATATGCGTATATGTAAGATTAACGAAATGCGAGTTGCTAAAAAGTATGATTTAGTCAAAGAAATAAGTAATAACTTTCACGATCAAAAACAATTAGAAATGTTTTTACGTTGTTTTTATGCCGATTATTTCGGAGAAGAAGTTTTAAATAAATATTCAAGCGAAACCGATTTTACACAGATTTGTGCATCTGTGAAGCAGGTGTTTGATATTATGAATGGGATAAACTTGAAAAGTTTACCGATAGAAGTTCAAGAAAGATTAACTAACCAAAAGGGCAGAGAATTTGGTATCAGATATCGTGAATATATGATAAATTATCTGCAAGATAATTTACATTAAAATTTAGTATTAGTAAATATAAAAAAATATTGCTTAAAATATGCTGCAAATATATATTTATATCTGTAATAATTCAGAGGGAGAGTGTATTATGAAGTTAAGTTTGTTTTGTACTTTATTTGTTGCTGTGCTTTTAACAATGTTTGTATTTAATACTATTCGCGGTAATGGCAATAATGATTCATGGGATAAAGTTTTTGCTAAAAGTGAAAGTGTTAATGTAAAAAAAGTGAAATTTAAAAATCGATTTGGGATAGAGATTGTTGGTGATTTATATATACCCCAAAATATAGAAAACAAAAGAATACCGGCAATTGCAGTTTCCGGCCCATTTGGCGCAGTTAAAGAGCAAGTTTCCGGTCTTTATGCACAAACTTTGGCTGAGCGTGGCTTTATAACTTTGGCTTTTGATCCTTCTTTTACCGGTGAAAGCGGCGGAGATGTTCGTGATGTTGCTTCTCCGGATATTAATACCGAAGATTTTAGTGCAGCTGTGGATTATTTGACAACATTGCCAGAAGTCGATAAAGATAAAATCGGCATTATCGGTATCTGTGGTTTTGGCGGATTTGGTTTAAATGCGGCCGCGCAGGATACACGCATTAAAGCGACTGTTACTTCAACAATGTATGATATGACACGAGTTTCGGCTCATGGTTATAATGATATAATGACTGCCGAAGACTTATATAAAATGCGGGAAGAATTAAATAATCAACGGACAAAAGATGCTGAAAACGGTAATTTTGCTAAATCGTCGCCATTACCAAGTCCGGAAGATATTACTGAGGAAACTCCTCAGTTTATCAAAGATTATGTAAACTACTATAAAACAAAACTCGGCTTTCATCCTCGTTCTATCGGGTCAAACGGAGCATGGAATAAAACTTCGGCGCTTTCGTTGATTACTCAGCCGATTTTAGCTTATAGTAACACTATTAAAAATCCGGTGCTGATGATACACGGAGAAAAGGCACATAGTCGTTATTTTTCTGAAGATGCATTTAAGAAGTTAGTAGGTGATAATAAAGAACTTTATATTGTTCCTAATGCAAATCATACAGATTTATACTATAAAACAGATGTTATTCCGTTTGATAAAATTGAGAAATTCTTTAAAACTAATTTAAGATAATTATAAAGGAGTGAAATATGTTAGGAAATTTCAGTTACTGTAATGCAACAAAGTTATATTTTGGTGACGATTCATTAAAATATTTAAATGATGAATTGCCGAAATATGGTAAAAATGTGCAACTAATATATGGTGGCGGTTCAATTAAGAAAAATGGGATATATGATGCTGTTGTCAGTATTTTGAGAGCAAATGATAAAAACATCATTGAAGATGCCGGAGTAATGCCTAATCCAACAGTGGAAAAACTTAACGAAGGTGTAAGAATTGCTCGTGAAAACAACGTTGATCTGCTGTTGGCTGTCGGAGGCGGTTCTTGTTGCGATTATGCTAAGGCTGTATCTGTTTCGGTTTATTGTGAAGATGACCCTTGGCAGAAGTACTTTATCCGTTTTGAAGAACCTAACTGTAAAATTATTCCGGTAGGCTGCGTTCTGACAATGGCCGGTACCGGTTCAGAGATGAATGGCGGAGCGGTAATTACAAATCATCGCGAAAATAAGAAAATAGGTCATGTTTTTGGTGAAGAGGTGATGCCAAAATTTTCTATTTTAAATCCTAAATTTACGTATTCTTTGCCAAAGAGGCAGATGGTAGCGGGAATTTATGATATATTTAATCACATTTGTGAACAATATTTTTCCGGAACAGATGACAATACCAGTGATTACTTGGCTGAAGCATTAATGAAATCTGTTATCCACTCTTCACTGATTGCAATTGAAAATCAGGAAGATTATGAAGCTCGTTCAAATATTATGTGGAGTGCAACTTGGGCGCTAAATACACTTATTGCCAAGGGCAAAACAACAGATTGGATGGTGCATATGCTGGGGCAGGCAGTTGGAGCATATACTGATGCAACTCATGGAATGACACTGTCTGCGGTTTCATTACCTTATTATCGATATATTATGCCTTACGGATTGGCAAAATTTAAACGTTTCGCTATTCAAGTATGGGGAGTTGAGGCAAAAGGTAAGTCTGATGAACAAGTAGCAGCAGAAGGACTGACTGCTATGGAAAATTGGATGAAAAAAATCGGTCTAGCAATGAATATATCCGAACTTGGAGCGACAGCTGATATGATTGAAGGTATTGCTGACAAAACATTTATTTTAACCGGCGGATATAAAATTCTAACAAAAGATGAAGTGATTAACATATTAAAGCAAAGTTTATAGAAAATATACAATAAAAATGAACAGACGGGATTTTATTAAAGGCGGAATTGCTGCTTTGGCTTTATCAGCAACAGCTCGCATTTTGAAAGCAGAAGGAAGCAAAAAAATGAAAATATTAGTGTTAACCGGAAGTCCGCGTCCAGGCGGTAATTCTACGACACTGGCGGAAAATTTTATTAAAGGCGCAGAAGAAGCAGGACATACGGTAGTACGTTTTGATGCCGCGTTTAAAAACGTACATCCTTGCATCGGATGCAATAAATGTGGCATGGATGGCCCTTGTATATTTAAGGATGATTTTGAATTTGTGCGAGAACATATAGTTGATGCTGACGCAGTAGTGTTTGCAACTCCAATGTATTATTTTGGTATTTCGGCACAACTAAAGGCGGTGATAGACCGCTTTTATGCCATTAATGGGAAGATTCATCGTTCAAAAAAAGCGGTGCTTTTGATGACTTATGCTAACACGGCAGTAGCAGAAGCTGAGCCAATTAAAAAACATTATGAAGTTTTACTTAGATACCTTGGTTGGCAAGATGCCGGACAGGTGATTGCCTCCGGTGTATGGCCGGTTGGAGCGGTTAATCATACCGATTATCCTGAAAAAGCTTATGAACTCGGTAAAAATATAAGGTTATCATCATGAAATTATTAGAATTAATATTGTTGGTCTATATGTTTTTAGGTACAAATGCTATGGCGATAACAATTAATATTTACTACACCGGTGAAAATGGTAACGCTCGGAAATTTGCCGAAGAAATGGAGCAAAGCGGAACAGTGGCGGCAATTCGTGCCGAGGCTGGCAATAAGAAATATGAGTATTTTTATCCGAAAAATGATGCAGAGACCATACTTTTAATTGACAGTTGGAAAAGTCAAGAGGCTATTGATAAACATCATAACTCACCGATGATGGATAAAATTTTGGAGCTGCGCAACAAATATGATTTGCATATGA
>CADBPX010000130.1 GCA_902796625.1 uncultured Pseudomonadota bacterium | reverse complement strand
GGCCTTAAAGGTATTGCCTAAAGCGTGTTTATCTTCATCATAATCCGACATCGCATAACTGGCTGTTCCGTGAACAAACCATGCATTAGGTTTATATTCGCCATAAGCAAATAAACTATTTGTATCAATGTCAGTATCACGATGATAAGCGTCAACATCTGCTTCATCGTAATGATAACCGATACCGGCCTTAATGCTTGGCGTAAACTTCTTCTCCAGTGCCGCAATTACGCCTTTGCTGTCAAAGTCAAAGCCATAATGCGCATTACGATCATCTAACTTCGACTTGCCCATATATGCACGTACCCACAGCGATAAGCCGTCGCCTAAATCACCAGAGGCGATACCTTCGTTACCGTTGTTACGTAAACGTGAGGCAATAGTTTTAAATAGCAAATCTTCTTGATAACTTGCTACTGTTTGGACAACCGGTGCATCATTCGGAGCTACTGCCGTCAACGCCTTCAATAAGCCTTTGCCGTCATTTTGTGCCAAGTCGGCTAAACCGTCAGCAATTTTGCTGCCGATACCGCCGGCAAATGCATCGCCGTCTACCCAAGCTTTCGCCGCTTCCTGATTGGTTTTGGTGCCGCCGTTTGCTTTGGCTACATCTTCAGCAGTTGAAGTGCGGCTGATGGTGTATAAACCATCCTTGTCGGCTTTTTCAAAATGATACATATTATTATCAAAACTGTCAGTAAAGTTGTTGAAATCAGTATTATTCGCCTTTAAAAGCTGTAATGATACCGGATCACCTGATGAAACAATTCCTTGAGCCAAAGTTGCTCTCAGGGTTGCTCCATTTGCAACCGTAATTGTATCTGCCGTCAGATTTCCATAATCAGAAGAACTGTTAACAGTTAATTCCAAAGTTGAATTGGCATCAAAATCAGCCGCTTTAACTTTTGCAGTTTTGTTATCAAGAGCTACTGTGCCGCCAATGGCTTTCAATGTTGTATCTGCCGCCAATTTATCTACGCCGGATAATCTGGCTTTATTTACATTTACGGTGTTGCCGGAAATTGTGCTTTGAAGATTTTGATCAGAATTAATATTGGTTGTACCATTGCCGGAAACCGGTCCTAAAGAAACATTGTCATTAACTTCCAATGAGCCGTTGTTAATGATTTCGTCACTTATGGTGGTATCGTTTAATTCAGTTACACCTTCGTTGAAAATGGCATAGTTAAAGCCTTTCATGTCAGCAACGTCGTTCATGGTCAGCTTTTTATCTGCACCGACGTTAATGCCGTCCAATTTATTTTCAGTGCGAAAGGCATTGCCGTTGCCGTTTATCACCAAATCAGATTTCAAATCGTTTCCGTTCCAAGCCTCAATAATTTCATCTTTTCCCGAAGTGTTGGAATATACATCGGAAGCATCTTCAATTGCTTTTGGTAAACCGCCGATTTCCGAGCTCTTATCAAAAATAAGGTGAGAACCGGAGTCATCATTTTCTGCCGTAACTTCATAAGTTGCCGTACTGGTTGTAATTTGATAATCATCTTTTAAGGCACCGCCGACATTGGTATCGGAATAGGTCACTTTAGTATTGCTTTCTGTGGCATCGGTTATAATATTCAAAATTGCCAAATTCACACTACCATTGTCTCCGAGAATAATTCCGTTACCGGTGCTGTTGATTTTATCAGATTGAGTATTGGCCAAATCAATGTCAAATTGGTAATCCAGCGCCGCATTAATTTCAAATGTTTTAGGGGCAAATTCACCTATTACACCGTTGACGGTGTTTAGGGTGCTGTTGCCTTGAACATAGAAGTTGTTGTCATTTAAATAGCCGTCCGGATTGTCAGTTGAGGCATTATTATCCGCATTTTGACCGATTGATAACACTCCGTTGTACAAATTGATGTTTGTGAAATAATTATCGGCATCACCAACTCGGCCGTTAAACTGAATTTCACCTGATGTGCCTGCCGCCTCTTGGTTTTGAGTAGCTCCATCATAGGTGTTATAAGTTACGTCGCTTTTGTTGATATCAATCGTTGCGGTATATGTATTTCCTTCATCATCAGTGTTTTCATAGGCAGCAATCGTACCGTTAAAGATAACTTTTTTATTTTCAGCAGCATTTAATGATAATGCTACCGAAGCAGTATCAGTGGCATAGTAGATATCTGATCCTGCATTGTAGTCGTCAGTTGTGGCTGATGCAGTGTTTCCGCTGAATACAACATCATTAGCAGTTGCGGCTATTACTGCGTTGGTGTCTTGGATATATAATGCACCACCTTCAACAGCAGAGTTGGAACTGAAAGTCGAATCTACAATATTAAGCGTTCTGACATTTTCAGCATCAGAAAGAAAACATAAGGCTCCGCCGGCGGAATAATCGTTGGTCGCAACAGCCGTATTGTTTTCAAAGGTTGTATTGGATACGGATGCAGAAATCCAAGCAAAAAGTGCCGCACCGCCTAAAGGAGTGTTGTAATAGGAGAATGAGTGTCCTTCTCCGCCGATTTTATTGTTAGTAAACTGGCTGTCGGCAATATATACAACGTCTTCGGTGGCTCCTTCAAAGAGTACAGCTCCACCAACCCCTGCTTCGTTATTGCTGAATGTAGTGTTTTTATAATAAATAGGGGTGGCTTCCCGGCCTTGACCTAATCCGCCCCAGATGGCGCCGCCGCCGGTTCTTGCTTTATTACCGTCAAATACGGAATTTTCTATGTTTTTAATCAATCCGCCACCGGATGAAATTGCGCCACCGTCATAATCGGAAACATTCTCTAAAAATTGGCTGTTTTTGATGGCCTCAACGGTATTGCCGCTGCTTAACCAAATTGCGCCACCGTCACCGTAATTGGTTGTGGTATTCTTTTCAAATTTGGAATCTTCAATCAGAACATTTCCGGAGGTCAAATGCATTGCTCCGCCGTTTGATGAACTGTTTTCAAGAAAATAAGAATTTTTTATTTGTAATGAACCGGAACCATATAAAACTCCTCCATCGTCGGTTGCGGTGTTTTTGTAAAAAACGGAATCTTCAAGAACCATATCGGCAATTCGGAGATTCAAATTATATTTGCCGCTATTTTCTGCCATAATGGTGTTTTTCATGGAAAAACTGTTAATTGAATTATTAACGTTAACCAGAGATGAGCCGTCGGTAGAACTGTTTTGGTAAAAAATGCCGTCCGTAATGTTTAAGGAAGCATTAGGTTGAACAAAATTAAATAACGTACCGGTGTTTTCCGTAAAGACACTGTTTTTTACGTTAAAGGTCGTTTCATCATTGGAATTGCTATCTTTGTAAAGGAATTTTGCAAAAGAATTTACCGATTTTTCAATGGTCTTATAAACTGTATTGCCATTTAAATCTATATATGAAAAAGTGCTGTTGTCGGCAGCGCCGTCGGAAGATTTTCCCAAATTTTCCATGGTAAAGTTCTTTACTCGGTTTGAAACTTTCAAATATCCGTCAGAACCGCTACCGATAAAAGAATAATTGGCACCGTCTATGGTTTGATTGCCATCGGCATCAAAAGTAATAGGCAAAACAGCAACAGTGCTTGCCGCGCCTTGGATGTCATTGGCAAAAACTATGTCGGCATCACTTTTAGCCGCTTCCAACTCTGCCCAACTGGAAACCGCGGTTGATGACATTGCCAGTGTCGGATAAAAGGCTAAAAATGACAGCATGGTGCTGAATCGTAAAAGATTTTTTCGCGAAATTTTTTTATTATGTGTGCAATAATGGGTTAAACCCAGATCTATATATTCGGTTGATGATTTATTTGTATCCATAATTATGCTCCTTTTCTTATTTGATTTATCTATAGTAAAACGGTGTAAAAAGATGTCAATGTTTTAGGAGATAAAATCAACAAATTTTATAAAGGCGCATACATTAAATGAAAAAAGTGAATTTATGGCTGTTTTTTTGTTAATTTTACCGGCATAATTTATATCTTTCTGAGGTATATTTGTTATCCGAATAAAAAACGCTTTATATATTGATTTTTTTCTTGAAAAATCAATAAAATACATTTGCCATAACAACGTATAATTTATTAACCCTTTTTGGAGGATCTTCATATGAAAACATTCCCCCCGCGATTCAGCAGATTTATTTTGCTTACAATTTCTACCATGTTAAGTACCGCCGCTTGGGAAGCCAAGGCCCAACAGGTTGATCTTTACGATATTTTAGCCAATTCTCCCTATAAATCGCCGAATATTACTTGGAGCGCATCCGGAGAAAGTTCCGTACAAGCAGGTGATACAACTTTGAAGTATGACTGGGCACAAAATGACCAAAGTCACGGAATTTATCATACTCGGTTTCTTCCGTCATCAAGCATAGGATCCGTTGTTGCCGATTTTGAAAAAGTATCGGCAAATGGTGACGGCGGAGCAATTTTTATCGGAAATTTGGGCTCTTATTACTCTCCGAATTACACCGGAATTAATTTGGCGAAGATTAACGGCGATTTTATTAGTAATCGCGCATATAGCTCATTGCCGGATTATTATTCTGGTTCGCATGGTTCGTATGGCGGGGCAATTTATTATGATCCTGAATATGTTAGCAGTTCTGGAAGTTATAGAACTGCTTTGACGGAAATTACCGGTGATTTTATCGGCAACAGTGCGGAATCACATAACGGGTTCGTGAGCGGCGGAGCTATTTATCTTTACGGAGCTCAACCTAACTTGCGTATCAATGCTAACTTTATAGGCAATCACACGGAAACGGATTATTCTTCGGCACATGGAGGTGCTCTGTCCGGTCAGGGCTCAGTTAAAGAATTAATCGGTAACTTTATCAGCAACTACGTTAAGTCGCCATGGAGCGCCGAAGGCGGAGCTATATATGCAGGATTTAGAAGCGGAAACGGTGTGGAAGCTTTGTCCGCAGATTTTATAGATAACTATGCGTTGGCTACTGGCGGTGATTCCGGAGATGCCCGAGGCGGAGCAATTTATGTTGATTACAGCGAGAGTGAATATGAATCAAAAATAACATTTGTAGCCGATGGTGCCGAAAATTTAACTACCGTAAATAAATATCAGCAAGATGTTTTGTTTAAAGGGAACTATGTTCAAGATGGCGAGGACGGAGAAAAAAAGTATGAGGCAATTTATAACAATGGAACTTTAGTTTTTGATTCTCGTAACGGCGGTTCATTTACTTTTTATGATTATATTAATTCTTCAGCGAGCGGAAGTAAGATTAATTTTGTCAGCGATGGCAACGGCGTATTTAATCTGTATAATGATATTCGTGGCCGGAGTGCATTACAGATTGAAAATCCTTATACCTTCAATATGATTAATCAGGAAATTAACAAAATTGCCGGCAGTAGCTTAAATGTTAGCGAGGCTGTGAAGTTAAATATTGATGTGAGATTATCCGACGGTGTAAGCGATAGTTTTGCCTTGGCAAATATTGATGGTGCAGAAAACTTTACGCTTGATAAAATAAACTTGCTTGAAGATATGCTTGATGATGTGGAAGGTTTGAGAATTAAATATGCAAATGCGGCTTTAACCGGTAATGTCTTTACGCGAGAACAAGCCACCAGCAATGCTACATACACCATCAGCAATGACGGGCAGTATCTTTTGGTAGCAAATACCGGTAAGCCGGGAGGCTATGCCAGCTTTTTAGCCGATATTAATAACCAAGGGGAAGAACGGACGTATTCTTTCACTAAAGATGAAGAAATCGGACATATTCTGAGCAGCGGCAGCGATAAAACCGGCACTGTTGAAGGTAAAGAAGCAAATTTGACCATTTTCGGTAACGGTAAAACGTTGAGTAGCGGTAGCGATACTCCGTATGCGATGAGTTTGACAGAGGAACAAAGCGCGGAAATTAATGATTTAACCATCAGCGGATTTGCAAACGGCTTGCTTAATGCCGGCAAGATGACCTTAAACAATGTAACGTTAGCCGATAATCAAATCGCTTTGCAAAACACCGGTGATATCTTGTTTAAAGGTGAAAATACGATTTCCGGCGGAGACTACGCGTTGATTGTTGAATCTATGCGAAATGAATATCCGCTCTTCGCAACATATTTTGATTATGAGATGCTCAGTATAATGAAAGAAATTGGCTCTTATGGTGAAATGGTGGAGAGATGGCCGGAAATTGCCGCCGAAATGGGTATGGATGAACGGATAGCGCAAATGGGTATTAAAACCGATGATGTCGATTGGTTAAACTTTGCCGATTATCCGAAGATTCTCGCAAGATTTTTAGCAAAAGATATGGGGTTAGAGACGGCCGATAATGCCACGGAATTTGATGTTGTCAGTGCCGTATTGGCCGGTCGAGGGATTAATATCAGCCAAGAAGATTATGAACATTTTCTTGGGGCAATGGAAACTGTCGGTAAAGAGCAAGGTCCGGGTGCGGCTCTGAATTTGTTGATGGGTGCAGTGGGCGGAAGAATCTATTATTCATACGAAGATTTTGTTGAGGCGTATGTTCAATATAATCTGGAAGATGATTTTTCTGCAGATGAAATTGCGGAAATGACCGATGAAGAATTAGCCGAATATAAAGCCGATATTTTACGGAATCTGGAAGAAGAAAGCGCAGATATAAATGAATATTATGAGCGATATAATGCTCCGAATCCGGCAGAGAAAATGGCTTTGAATAAAACGGAAACGGTTCTTGATTTTGCCGAAGATGCAGTTTTGAACCTTAATGCAAAAATCAGCGGTAATGAAGTTTATGGTTTAACTCTGTCCGGTGCCGATAATGCAAAAATTAATCTTAATTCAACGATTGAAAAAGCCGATTTGGTTCTGGACGGTCCGGTTTTGAAATTGTTTGACGAGAGTGCGAATTTAGCTGATCTTAACAGTATGGAGGTTAAATCCGGAACATTAGATTTGCAAAACGGAAAAACCGGAGTATTAGTGGTGCCGAACTTAATGGTTAGCGGAAATCTTGACCTTTATCTTGATGCCGACTTGGCAGGACAGAAAATGGATCAGATTAAATTGAGCCAATATTCAGAGGAATATGCTTCAACCGGAGTAATCAGTATTGCGGATATTAAACTGTTGTCCGATGCCAAAGATGCAACAACCAAAATAGCGCTTTTTGCCGATGAAACATCTAAAGAAGCATTAAAAGACGTGGTAACCGGTTCAATCAGCGGAATCAGCTATTCGCCGATTTATAAATATAATGCCGAGTATAGCACTGCTGACGGAACTGTGACTTTTATACGCTCTGCACAAGAAAATGAAGAATCTGATGCAGAACCGGAAGACAAACCGGATAACTATAATCCGGCACTATATGCAGGTACGGTCAGCAGTAATGTGGTCGGGTTTGTGCAAACCGTTATCGATAATGCGGCATTTACCCATATCTTACCGCAAAATACCGCATCAGGTATGGCCAGCGGTGATATGCCGAAGGCCAATAATGCTTGGGTTTCCGTTGTCGGATTCAACGATGATGTCGAACTTAAGCACTTTAATACGGTTGATTCCGAATTAGTATCGGTGGTCGGCGGAGTGAATTCCGATAAATACAACTTGGCAAACGGCTTGGCAACATATGGGGTTTATGTCGGTTATCTGAACGGTAAACAGAAATATGCCGCTAACAAAATTGAGCAAAACGGCGGTTATATCGGTTTGAGTGCCGGTTATGAGTTGAACAATTTTGTTGTGGCTGCAACAATCAATACCGGATTTGTTAAAAATGAAGATAAAAATATCTTCGGAAATGATAAATTCGATACCTATTGGGGCGGTGCCGGAGTTAAAGGCGGTTATAACTATTCTTTAGGTTATGGCTTGACCCTACAGCCGAACCTGCAAGTAGGCTATACCTATGTTAATACCGAGGCATATACTTCAAAGTCAGGTGTTAAGGTCAAAAATGATGCCCTGCACTTGTGGGAAACCGCTCCGGGGCTCATGGTTAGTAAGCAATTTAAGAATGCATGGCGCGGTTATGCGCAGACAAAATATGCTTTTGTAATGAAAAGCGGCGGTAGTATTGAAGCCAATGAAATTGCTTTGCCGCATATCAGCAGCAAAAACTATGTTGAATATGGTTTAGGAATAGAGAAAGACTTGAGTGATCGCTGGAGTTTTTCAGCCGAAGTTAATCGCCGTGACGGCGGTCGCGAGGGTTGGAATGGTAATGTAACAGTTAAATATAACTTCTAAGCCGGATTATAAAGAAACACCTCTTGAGTAGATCAGGAGGTGTTTCTTTATGGCTGTTTTTTTGTTTACATCGCACCGAGTTCAGCCAAGACTTCTTTTTTCAAGGTAACATTGTCTATTTTGCCGGTGGCCGATGTCGGAATCTTATCTTTGTATAAAATAAGGCGCGGCAAATATAATTCCGGATAGCCGTTTTGTTTAATGAAGTCACGCAACATATCGGTTGTAAGACTCGGTTCGTTGGTTACCACAACAATTTGTTCGCCTTTATGTTCATGCGGAATTGCAACAACACCGCAGCAAAAATCTTCTTTGCCCTCAAATGCCTTAACAATCATATTTTCAACAGCACGCAGCGAAACCATTTCTCCGCCGATTTTGGCAAACCGTCTGATGCGATCTTTAATGCTGATAAAGCCGATGTCGTCAATTTCTACCACGTCTCCGGTATGATACCAGCCATCTTCCGGCGGCACTAAAACCCCGGGGTTGTCAGCCAATATATATCCGGCCATTACGTTGGGGCCTTTAACAACCAGCTCACCGCCGGTTTCAATGCCATCAACTTTATCTAAGCGGCATTGCATGCCCGGACAAAGTTTGCCAATGGTGCCAAACTTGTTAAACACCATATTATTACCGGCAACGGCCGGCGAGCATTCGGTTGTGCCGTATGCTTCCATCAAGCGAACACCCAAGCGTTCGTTCAAAATATTTCTGGTGTCTAATTTAACTCCCTCCGCACCGGCGTAAACCAAGCGCAGCGTGCCGAAATCAAGCGGGTGCGAAATTTTAGCGTAACTACGGAAAAAGGTATCGGTTCCGATCATAACCGTAGCCCCTAATTCGTACAGTAAATCACTGATGATACGGAAATGCAACGGTGATGGATATAGAAAAACTTTGGCTCCCTGGTATAAAGCATACAGTGTTCCCAATACCAGACCGAAACTGTGGAATATCGGCATTGAATTCAGAACAATATCCGTGCGGTTCAGTGTTTCAAAGGTCGCAATTTGCCAAACATTGGAAATTACGTTGCGATTGGAAAGTACCACGGCTTTCGGTGCACCCTCTGAGCCGGAAGTAAACAAAATAACTGCCCGATCGTCCGGTGTTGCTTTGTAAGGAACGTATTTTACTTTATATTGTAAATACGCTAATATTTTTGCCCAAATGGAAATTTTTTTGGCTTCTTCTTCAAGATAGCATACCGTAAAACCGTTTTCTTTTATGGCTTCAACCACTTCTTCAAGTCCGGCCTTTTTAACAAACATTTTGGAGGTGATAACTTTTTGGCAGAGAGTGGTTTTCAGGCCGCTGACGATATTTTTGGTACCGGCACTGAAGTTGAGCATTACCGGAACTTGTCCGTAGGCGTTAAGGCCGAAAAAAGTGCAAATTGCCGCAACGGAATTCGGTAGCATAATCGCTATTGATTCCTGATGGGCGGCATTATGGTGAAAATGGCGGCCCAGAACATAGGCGGCCAGCATTATATCCTTAAAGCTTTTCGGTTTGCGGGTGATGTCTTCCAGTACTTTCGGACGCTTGAGGCCAAAAGCTTTTTTGGCATGAATTTTTGCGGCTTTAATTAATTGCGTGAAAACGGTAAGCTCCGGATTATACATCGATTCAAAAGCCTGTTCGCGCATAATCATATAGATTTCATTGGAAATATGGTTGCGCTGATGCCGCAACTCACTTTTCAGTTTCAGCGGGCGCGGCGCATCAACAACAATTTTAACTTTGGGAAAATAGCGGTGCGGTAAACGGCCTCTAGTGCGCGAAAAATGGCAATATTGCAAGCCGTTAATCCAAATCGGAATAACCGGAGAATCCGTTTTATCGGCCAATAAGCCGGCTCCTTCGTATATTTTCATGATATTGCCGTTTAAGGTCATGCGGCCTTCCGGAAACATTACGCACAGACGTCCGGAATTAACCATGGAAATGAGATGCTTAAGATCCGGAATGTCAATGTTGCCGTATTCTACTACGTCTGCGGTTTTCATCAGCAACCTAACCCAGTAATTACGATAAAGCTGACCATGCAAGGCAAAAACCGGATTTCCCGGTAAAAAGGCAAACAAAACAATCGGATCAACGTATGATACATGGTTTGAAATATATAAACCTTTGGTCGGAAGTTTCGAGATGTCAAAACGCATTTCAAAACGAACCTTGAAAAGTCTGAAAAAACAACGCAAGCAAAAACGAACAAAATTACGCATCATGGTATTATCTCCAAAGTAATCAAACATTCGCGTAGTATAATACATTTTGCTTTTTAAGTAAAGCAGACACTTATGATAAATATAAAATGGTTATATGTTATGCAAATATGGCGGTTTTTCGGAAATATGCGGCTGTGAATAACAGCAATATCGTCTCTCAAATATCGGCAGGCTGGTTATCCGCAGTCTGAGGTGAAAGGTTTGTATGTTGTTGACTTTTAACTTTATTTATGGTGAAACTATAAAAGTTAATAACCAGAATTTTTCTATAAGAGGACTATATATGAAAAAACTTTTAATTTGTATCGGGCTTGCTTTATCGCTTTCAGCTTGCGGTAGCGATCACGTTATCCGTTTTAATCTTGATCAACAACAAAATGTACCGGATGAACCGTCATATGAGGGCAGAAGTCATTTCTTTTTCTGGGGAATGTGGCAAAAAGAAAATTATAATTTGGCAGACTTGTGCTATCCGAGAGGTATTAATGCCGTTGATACTCATTGGACATTTTTTGATTCTTTAATGGGTGGTTTGACTATGGGAATTTATGCACCGGAAAGCTATTCAATTTATTGTAATTAGTTCTGAGAGATTTGCCAAAGAGCATAATATCAACGGTTATGCTCTTTTTCTATCTCAAAAAATTCTATGGAGAGTTTGATGAAAAAATTTTATGCACTCTTTTTTGTTTGTTCTATTTTATGTACTACACTGTGCCATGCAGAAGTTAAATCTTTTTTATCGGAAGATGAAGTTCCGACCGCGGCAAAAATTCTGCCTTTGCCGCCCAAAACCACTGATGCATCTTTTTATAACGATTGGATGCGTTATGAATGGGGTAAAACCATACGCAATACTGAGCGCGGCAAGCAGGCGGTTGAAGATGCCGTGCATACGTTAGACTATTTTTATAAAATATTTTCCGAACCGTTCGGGATGACTCTTTCAAAAGAAAATACACCGGAAATCGCGGCTCTCTTGGAACAAGTGCTGGCTACAACTTATGTGTGCAAAGATAAAGCCAAGAGCCAATTTATGCGTATTCGTCCTTTTGTGCAGTTTAACGAACCGACACCGGTGGCCCAAGATGAAGAAAGATTAAGAACAAATTCATCCTATCCGTCAGGGCATACTACGATGGGTTGGGGGATTGCGTTGGTTTTGGCCGAAATTAATCCAGAGCGCCAAGATGAAATTCTTAAACGCGGATTTGAATATGGTGAAAGCCGCGTGATTGTCGGTTTTCATTACCAAAGTGATGTTGACCATGCTCGTATTCTGACTTCGGCACTGATTAATCGACTGCACGCTAATGATGAATTTATGGCTCAGCTTAGCAAAGCAAAGGAAGAGTTTGCCCGCAAAAAAGCCATTGATTCCGAAAAGTAGGCTCGCGAGTTCTAATCCACTCACTTCGTTCTTTAAAACAGAAAAGGCGGTGATAAACGCCGCTTTTTCTGTGTTTGTGGTCGGGGCCTTCGAGAATGTCATTCGCTTACGCTCACTTCGTTCGTTGCGCTTATTTGCCTCTCGGATTATGTCAGAAAAAAGTAGCACAACCCTTGCGCGTCTGTACCGGATTTTATTGGTAATTATTATTTCTATTTCAGCACAGTGATTAAATTCGGCGGACAAATCCTCGGGCCGCGCACTGTTCTGACTCCGTATTCGCCGAGTTTGGCAAAACCCATAAAATTTTTGCCATATTTTTTGATGAGTTTAATTTTCATTACCTTACTGATTTTGAGGTTTTTATCCTCATAATTGTATGGAATATCCACCGCCGTGACCGCACATTTGTATAAAACCGCCGAAATCGGCGCACCAACATACATATACGCCGTATCACCAACCTTAATATCACTCGACTGCTTCCAAATTATTTCTTTTTGCTTGGCAAAGGCCGCTTCAATATCAAAAAACTTTGGATTTGCCGGCACCAACCATGCATTGTTTCCGTTGAGGCGATAGTTGTTTTTTCTGAGTGTAAACGCGTGGCTCTCATCAAGCAATTCAAACAAAAAATCATCAGCAACAGTATCATCAAGCACAATCGTTATCCAGCTTTTTTTATTCATATGATACGCCGGATAAAATCCGTTTTGCTTATGCAATTCCGGTATTTTTGTTTCATTCAATTTAATATTCACCACTTCAATTTTACCGGAAAGATTTTTATCAAGCTTGCTACCGTTAATGGTCATTATCAATGCGTACCATTTTTCGCTGTCGGGATTTTTGAACACGCCGTAACCGTCAAATTTATCCCACGGAAAAGTTGGTTCGTTGCCGTATTTTTCATAAATTTTTTGTGTCAGGCGGTTGGCTTGCGGGTGCATAAAATAGTTAATCTGACAGCAGTTGACTTTAATATTTTCCAAAATCTTCTGATACCCTGCACGCACTTCGCCGGCAAAACCTTCCATGTTTTCCACTCGCAACGGCAAAAATTCGTCATCGGTAGCGGTTTCGAGCACTGTTCCTGACACACTGCCTTTCGGTGTAACATTGACCACCGCCTTAAAATCACCATTCATAAACAGCTCGGTATAACTCCATTTATTGTTAAACTTGATAAATCCGAACTTTTCGAGCTTACCAAAATCAATAATCGCGCGTTTGAAAATCTTTTCTTCTATGGTCATAATTTACCTCTTGTCTTTAAGCATAAAAGCATTTGAGTAAAATTGCAAATAACTTTTAAGGATATCAAGTTTCGTCACTCGATATAATTAGAACATTTACCGATGACGATATAATAGCCATAGAGGAAGTTAAAAATATGCTGAATTCCGAGAGAATTTTACAAAAATTCAAAAGGAAAAATATGAACTTGCTATGCAGAACGGCAGTAAATTGGCCGCAAACAGTTTTGTAAATTGGTTTTAGCAAGCAATGTACCGGTCTGCTTATTGACGATATAGTTAACCGAATGCCCGAAAATATACGACAATGCACGGCTGTATATTCGCTCTTGCACCGGAAAATAAAGATGCTTTTGCCGATACATT
>CADBPX010000129.1 GCA_902796625.1 uncultured Pseudomonadota bacterium | reverse complement strand
TAATGGAAAATTTTATTCTATTATTACCGAAACCTTCAGTGTCCTTCCAACCTCTACCGACACATAATTGCCACGAATAAACGATGTATGGTTTATTTTCAATAAAAATCGAGCTATGTTTATTTTTTCTTTTCGCGTTGTTTTATTTCGAAATTAGCAAATTTAATACTTTCGAAATATGGAAGCATTATCAGAGCGGCAATCAGTAAAATTACGTATAAACGATATCCGGTCAATTCAACAATTCCGAAAATATCTAAGAGTAAAACAATTATCGCCGCAGCAATCAATAAATTGCTACTCCGTCTTAAATTCCCTACTGCTTTGCTTTTATTAGCCGATAACATATTTTCACTGGCTGACCGTCCTTTTTGCACTAAATTTCCATAATCAAATGCTGAAGCACGAATTGGTTTATCCGTCTCGGGATCTACCACCTCAAAAAAAGGTTCTTCGTCATTTGCAAACAGCAGATATCCGATAACATCAGGATTTTTTTTCGCTGCCTCATTAATAAAATCTTTTAGCTGTTGCTTGGCGGTAGTCATATTTTTCTTGGCCGAATGATACACAAATATTTGCAACGGTTCATGCGTTTCTGGATTAGTTATAACCAAATCGGCCCGATATTTCCCCAATTTATAATTCATCAGCAAACAGTCTTGCGGATATCCTTTATCGGTAAGATAATTCAACAACTTTTGCAAAACGTCATGTTCAACTATTTTAGGCATTTTTCACCTTTCACAGCATAACATAATCATCGTTTAGCAATATAAAAGATGTTCGCCGAAAATTAATCTACCTATATATTATTCTGCATGTTTCATCGTGATGGCCGATTTCGGACAAATATGCGAACATAATGAACAGCCGATACAGGCTTCATTGTCAACTATAATCTGCCCACCTGAAAGCGTTAAAGCGCTATGCTCTGATTCCTCACATATTGTCACACATTTACCGCATTTAATGCACAAATCATTATTAATATTCGGATATACCTTTTTTTGCTTATTCAATTCTTTATGTGATGAAAGATGAGAAATCGCCCGATTTTTTAACTCTGCCGGACTATTAAATCCCTTGCTTTCCAAATAAGAAAGCAACCCCTTATTCAATGCATTAATAATTCCATACCCGTTAACCATAACTTCTGTACAAATCTGAACCACATCAGCACCGACGCACATATATTCTGCGGCATCGTGCCAATTAGAAACACCGCCGATTCCTAAAATAGGCAAATCACTATTCTGCCTAATTTGTGCGACACAACGCAATCCAATAGGTTTAACGGCAATACCGGAATATCCGCCGAAAGTTGCTTTTCCGTTGACATTTGGCATTGGTTCAAAAGTGTCAAGATCAACTCCCATCATCGATTGAATCGTATTTATAGCGGCAAATCCGTCAGCCCCGGCATTTTCTACTGCTTTAGCAATTTCCACAATATTGGTAACATTAGGAGAAAGCTTTACAAATACCGGCTTTTCAGCTACTTCCATAACCCATTTCGTAATCATTGCAGATATTTCCGGACTAGTACCGATCGCCATGCCGACACCTTTTTCCGGCATTCCATGCGGACAGGAAAAATTCAGCTCAAAAGCATCAATTTCCGAATTATTGAATGTCTGTACCAACTTTTGCCACTCTTCCTTAATAACCGGAGCCATTATACTGGCAATTTGCACTTTTTTCGGATGTTTTTTTCGCAAATATTTAATTCCGTCAAGCCATTGCTGAACAGTTAAATGACTCAGTAATTCAATATTTTCCAAACCGCAAACTTTTCCGCCTGATTTCCATGTGGCGTAACGCGGAGAAGCTTCAATCATTTCTAAATCATCAGGTGTTATGGTTTTAAAAACCGCACCGCCCCAACCAAGTGCAAAGGCTTTATCAATACTTTCGATCTTTGCCGTCGGAGGCGCCGAGGCCAGAATAAAAGGATTTTCAAATTCAATACCTAAAACCGATGTTTTTAACGTAGCCATTATTTTCTCCTAAAATTTTCTTTGCTTAAGCGTATAATGTAAAATCTTAAAATTACTATAATAAAATATAAATTTTGAAAAAAATAATTTCCTAAATTATCATTGCCATAAATACGCAATTATCACTTTGTACAGGTTATTCATTATAAAGCGGCAAAATAGTCTCCAATTTCAGTTAATTTGCGACCACGTCTGCCTTGCGCTTGTAGTCGAACCAGCTCCCTCGCTGGTTCGTATCCTCCGCTTCGCGGTTAACATAAAAAAAGACCGTCCAAACGACGGTCTTTTTTTATATTGGTCGGAGTGACGGGATTCGAACCAGCGACTTCTACGTCCCGAACGTAGCGCTCTACCAGGCTGAGCTACACTCCG
>CADBPX010000128.1 GCA_902796625.1 uncultured Pseudomonadota bacterium | reverse complement strand
GTTCTCCGGCCTTTGGTGATACCGCAGAATTTTGTGGCTGATTATCAGCTTGAGTTGTATTATTACTTCCGCTGCCAGGAGGCGGAGGTGTTTGCGGTAAGCCGGAACCTTTTTGTTGTGATTTTCCGGTAAGCATTTCGCCGAAAGAGCTCTTTGCCGCCCTTAAACTGCCGGCTGCACTGTTAAAGCTTCCTATGACTTTTTGTCCGGCCTCGGTTCCGGCCAATTTATCTCCCAAAAACTTCGCACCGGCTCCTCCGGCTTTTGCTCCGGTCCTAGCCGCACCGACCGCCATAGCCGTTGCACCGCTGGCAATAGCCCCGCCCATGGTTGCCCCAATTTTACTACCGGCACCGCCGGAGAACATACTGGCCAAACTGCCTGATTTACCCAAAAGTTTCAGTGCGAAGAAGCTGCAAGCAATCAAGATAAGAATACCTTTGCCTTGTACTTCAACCATTTGTTTGAGGATCTTAATATTTCCGGTGTCAATGGCTGTTTCCATCAACGTATATTCTCCCAGTGCCGCCACAACAAGTTCAGCTCCGATAATTAAAACAACACCCATCATGACAAAATCAAAGAAAATATTCATAATCATCTTAGCCCCGATTCCGGTGTAGCGCTGGGTTTGCTTAAACGGCCAGCAGGCGATGAATATCGGCAACAGTGCACACGTTATGCCCAGCTGTGCCGTGCAGTCTATCAAATAGAAAGAAATTGCCAGCCAAATAATTATGCCGAAAACAAAGACCACCAAGCCTTCAAACCACATCTCAAGATCTGGCAGCCAAGAGCCCCCATTATTCCAGCCATTGCACATTAAGCCTTCTCCTATAGCCGGCATTGTTGCGGCTGAACTGTTAAATGTTTCAACCGTGTTCAGAACTTTTTTCAGAAGGTTTGCATTTAGCGGACCGGATCCGAAAGAACCCACATAAGTCGGCTGAACGTTTTTGCTACTGCCAATCTCTTGAGCCAGCGATGTACCCATATCCAATCCGCTGGAAACCACCGGATTAATGAAGTAATCATAAATTGGCCCAGACGAAGATAAAAGCAATAGGGTAATGGCAATTTTTGTACCTAAAATCAGCACAGACTTCAGAAAACCGGAAGTGCTGCTTCCGCTCATGTTAGAAGCAAATTTTAAGGCTTCTAACAGTAAAAATACGGCAAAAAATGCTGAAACAACCATTGTCATCGGGCCGGTTACTCCATTCCATGCTGTTTCTGCAATTGCGTTATCAGCTTGCAATATCACCTCAAAAATTTTGCAAAACGGACATTTGGTAAAATTATGAAGGTAAGATTGAAAAGACAAGCAATCATTTTCATTTTTTTCTTCCTCTTCATTGCTTTTACTACTTGACTGACATACCTGATTACCTACATTTCCATCAGCACAGACGCATTGAACTTGGGTACTCGGATCAAGAACATCGGAAGATCTGCGGAAATTATTAAAAGCCTTGTCAACATCATTTTTTTTCACAGCGGCATTTATACGCCTATTCTGACAATCAGCATCTTTTCCCACAAAACTGCTCCAAATAACTCCGGTGTATTGAAGTTTGCTGTCTATGGTGCTGTGATAAGATTGGTTGGTAATTGGAGAATCTGTGGCACCGTCTTCGCCACCGATAGTCAAATCTTTCATACCCTGATCGACTTTTTGTTCCAAACCTCCGCATTGGTTGGCGTATTGTCGGGCTTCAGCATTGTAGGCATCCAATGCCTTATTAAAAGCCTGAAATTTATCGGCGCAGTCTTTCTGTAGAGCCTTTCTTCCGTCTTCAATCTGCTCCGGAGTACATTCCGCAGCATGTCCGCTAAGCGGCTGGAAGGCAATAAGCACAACAAAAGAAAAGAAAAGCAAAAATTTATTATTTTTTATCATCGTAATCTCCTTTCTTTTGCGAGATCTTAAAGGCCTGTGCAATATCTGACAGTTTTGGTTTTCCAACCAACAAAACAGCCAAGCCTATAACCAAAAGCAAACATCCGAATAAAACGTAGGAAATGACACTATTGTCCAACAAACCCAAAATATTAGATTTCAGGAATATGAACATAGCGATGAACATTACTATACATAACAATAAAGACTTCATTTCCGTTTCTCCGTTATAAATACCTTGGTTTTATCTATTTTTGCTCCTCAGATGTTGGGTCTACTGCATTTTTAGCTGTTTGTGTCGCTTTATTTTTGGTTTGTTGCGCCACTTGCTTTGCTACGGCCTTTGTTGCCTGTTTTACCCCTTGTTTAACTCCCTGTTTAACCGCTGTACCGGCAGCTTTAACTCCAGCTGATACGGCGGCAGATGCGCCTCCGGTATATACTGCGGCAACTGCGGAAGCGGCCTTAAGGGCTTTTTTCACCGGAGCCATGGCAATTTGTGCACCGGCACCAAGCAATTTTCCGCCCATGTTGCCTAAATCTGCTCCGCGGGCAAAGCGGTTAACCAATCCGGAAACCATCTGAGGCATCTTAAGACACATAACACAACAGACTATCAACATTATAAGCTGTTTACCACCAAAATCTTTCTCCAAAATGGCACTGGCTTCTTTTGATTGCCCGGCATCTAGAAGCGGGATTATTTCGGAATTATCACTTATAGCCAACGTAGTCAGCACGGAAATGGCTTTGGTGACAATTCCCATCATAGCAAAGGTTAAAGTTGTATTCAAAAGCATTTCCCAGCCTTGTTTAGTGTATCCGGAAGTTATTTTAAACGGCCAGCTTAAGATGAAAAACGGCATCAAAGCACAGACGATTGTTAATTGAATGACACAATCTATCAGATAAAAGCCCAGAACTAAGCATATTATCCAGCCGAAAATATAAATAATTGCACCTTCAATCAACATTGAAATGTGCGGGAAAATTTTCCAGTCTTTTTGTACCCACGAATTACAAAGCATGGAGGCACCTATTGCCGGCATAGTTGCGGCTTGCAACTGCATACTGTCGACAGCACCGACAATTAATTGTAAAGAATTCGCCGGCAAGTAGCCTTCGGCACCGCTGTCAGATAACTGTTTTTCAGCACTGGCCGCATTTTCGGCAATAACTTTTTTATCGCTGGAAAATGTCATAATGTTGCTGACATCAAAACCGGCTTCAACAATCGGCCAAATAAAGGTATTGTATAAAAATTTCGGAGAGCTAAGCAGTAAGATAGCTAATGCTACTTTAGCTCCTTGAACGAGAATACTTTGTAACAATTCACTGGTTTTTTGTACTGCCGGAGATGAAACGGTTTTAAGAACGACGAAAAGTATGTAGATAGCCAAAGCTATTCCCAAAACCTCTTCAAACGGGACATGGAATAAATCAAAAGAAGTTTTAGACATTTTTTGGGTTACTTCCAGAACCGTTTCCATCAATGATCCGACGGGGTTAACTTGCATATCACGCGAATATTCACTAACATTTTTGCATTGATGAACACCATCTTCTTCCATGTCTTCGTCGTTAATAATACAATCTCGCATAACATCAAGCTCAGGAGCCTGTGCACCTTCGCCGGCAGAAGCGTCTGCTTCCGGGCACTTACATATAACTTCAACTTCTCCGGATAAAGCAGAAAGAAGTTTGTGTGCATCAAGGCGGGCTTCGGGGGCATTGATCTCTTTGCGTAATTTTGCAAGCTCTTCAATTTCCGGTTTACACTTGGTATATAGATTGCTGCTGTTAATTTTTCGTTCTAAATCACTGATACCGGAACAAGCACTGTTGCCAGAGCCGCATTTGAAAGCTTCGCCATCGGTAAAGAAAGCAGTTTGCACGCATACTAACTGTCCGGGAGCCGGCATATAAGCATATTTGCAGTCATTGTGATAATGAAAAACTTGCTCCAGCATCTCGCTGGCGTATTTATCTAATTTATAAGATTTATTTTCCAACTGATTTTCGCAATATTCTGTGTCATGATCCTTCCTACATTTATCAGGATCAAAATAATCTGTGGAATTTTTGTACCAATCAACAAGACCTTGAAGGCTGTTCATTCCTTCCAAAGTTTTAGAGGCTAACCATCCGATGTTATAATCGGTATCGCCGGCTTCATTATTAAACTGCTGAACAAGTCCAAGAAGTCCGCCGCCGTTGTAATGTTCGTCAATATATTTAGCTCCTTTTTGGGCGTGATCGTTATAGTTTAGATCACTATTCCAAACGGCATCAGCATGAACATCGGATTCTGCACCATCACCTACCAAATCATGGCAGGCACCGTTACCGTCTTTATATACTTTTTCTAACTTGGCATTATATTCATTAAGTTTTTTCAATGAGTTGTTGACATATTGCTTGGCAATTGGTGCAATTTTAGCCTTTGCGGCATCGTCAAACGTACACTCGCCATTCATTTGCGCAAAAGAACCGTTATCAACCCTTTCTACCGCCGCTTGTTCATTCTGAACCTGTTGGTATCCCTGATGATATCCTCCTCCCATATATTGCGCCCATGAGCTATCGCTGAAAATGAGCGGTAATAACAAGAAGAAAATGCATATATAAAGCCTGCGCGTACCCATAATTACGTCCTTAGTACAAATTTCCAGTTATCTCAGTATAACATACTTTTTGGGAAAAATATATGACAATATCGTTAAATATTCGTAATCATTTTTCCGTTTGTACCGATTCGCTTTCAGTTACAAAAGTACCGTTTTCCATATATTGCAGACAGTTTTTATGCAGTTCTGGGTTATCAAGAGGAAAGAAAGTTGCTTGTGAAATTTCTTTAATATCTGTTGCATACGATTTTTCGCTTGGCGGAGAGGAAAAAGGAAAACTTTCGAATTTTTTCAGCAACTCATTAAACCAGATGTTTGTCTTTGACGGGCAAAAAATAATGCCATGGGGAATTTCGGAGGGTAACTTGGCAACACTGAGCGCCTTGCGTGTCGTTATATCAAGCAGCATTGGGCCAAATAATAACTTACACAAGCGATTTCGAATAAGTAATTCGGCAAAATCACTTCCGGAATTCATCGGGTTAACATCAAGAATACGCGTGATATTGTAATGGCGATAATTATTACTGTTGCTTAAAAGTTTTCGCGTTAAAAGACAGGCCGAACCGATATTAATAAAAGACAAATTGCCTTTGGCTTCCATGTGATTCAATAACTGGGAAAGCGTATTGGCACAACTATTCATGCTTTTGTATAATGAAGCATAATTAATGCAAATGACATTCGCATTCAAATCTTTAAGCGAATCGGCCAAAGCTTTAACGGAATTACGTGTGCGAAGGTAGCTATGAAGTATGATTATGGTATCTGATTTTAGTGAATCCAACTCGTAGGCTTCAATATATTTTAAAAGTGTATCTTTACATTGACCGAAATATCCAGAATCACGACGGATATTATAAGGATCTAACAGGCGATATTTTCCGGTTTGAATGTTGCGCTGAATACGCCAATCGTGATAATTATAAATATCTTCCCAACGAAAACGTCCGCCAAGTGTAAAAAAATTAAATTTCATAAACCATCTCCATCGAATCTAAGCGAATCTTCGTTGAAATAAATTAAAAAAATATTAACTTTTTGATTTAGTTTGATTTTTAAGATTATATTTGGAGCGAAGAGGCGCTTTAAGAAAGAATTTAAAAATGCAAGAACTTGCTGAGAGAGAGTTTTTGCACAGTAAAATGACACAATAAAAACAATGACTTATTTTTTTTCTCGAAAAAAAAGAAAATTTTTTAAAAAAGGTGTTGACAAGTTTGAGGTGGTGGATTATAAGACCAATCACCGGCTGCGAGGTCGCGAGAT
>CADBPX010000127.1 GCA_902796625.1 uncultured Pseudomonadota bacterium | reverse complement strand
GGATAAGATCCATCAACTATTGCCGTTACAATATCAGGGGCAAGGTATGTCATCTTCATAATTTTACCCACATATTCTCTGCTTAGCTGTTCTCGCGCCGCTAATTCGTCAATTTTGAGATTTTCTTGGGTTAGGATTTCTTGCCACTTAAAAGCTTTGATTAAAGCCAAATATAATGGATTATTTTCATCTGGTTTATATTCCGATTGTTCAAATATTTTTATGGAGCCACGTTTTTTATGAAGCTCTACACTATACATTATTTCATTTTCAACACCGTCGATATTATTAGGAAAAACCTTGTCCCGCATTTCTTCATCCATTAATTCTATTGCAGTTTCGGTATACATGATTTTAATTCGATTTGTATTAACTCGCACTTTTTTAATTAGTAATTCTATCAATTGTCGTTGAGCAATGCTTGATATGCGGTGGATTAACTTTTGTGCATCAGAAGTTTTATCGATAATTTGGATATCCATAATATCCGGTCTTTGGATTTTTGCCTCACTTATTAATCCTTGTAATATTTTTGGAGACTTAATTATGTTTGCTACTTGATTTAATACAAAAGTGTCCATTTCTCCAGCAGGAACACTACCTACAAGACATTTTCTGTAACCTTCTTTAACAGCACGGACAGAAGTATAGTATTCGTAAATTTTATTGCGTTTGTTTGATTTGGTCGAGACCATCGCCGCATGACAACAATCGCACTCTATCAGACCTTTTAATAATGCATGTTCCATAAATCTCGATGGTGCTAAACGGCCGGTTCGATTTTTATTTTTTAGTTTTTGCACCTCATTAAATAATTCTTCGGAAATAATCGCCTCATGCTGTCCGTCATAGATCTTATCCTTATGTTTAATTTTACCGATATAAATGACATTACGGAGCATACAATTTACCCTAAAATGAGTAAATTGATTGTTTTCACCTTTGTTCATAGTCGTGTATCCGTTTTTATTAAGCCACTCGGCAACTGATATTTCCGAACGCAAAGATAGATATTTTTCAAAAGCCAGTTTTACAATTTTGGCTTCATCCTCATCCACAACTAACTTTTTATTAATGATATTATATCCGATAGGGACATTACCGCCCATCCACATACCTTTTTTCTTCGAGGCATTAACTTTGTCACGTATGCGCTCGGTAATAACTTCACGTTCAAATTGTGCGAAGGAAAGAAGAACATTAAGTGTCAGTCGTCCCATTGAATCATAGGTGTTGAAGTTTTGCGTTACTGATACAAAGGAACATTGATTGCGATCTAGAATTTCCACCAACTTTGCAAAGTCAATTAATGAGCGGGTAAGTCGGTCAATTTTATAAACAACAATCATATTGACTTCGCCATTTTCCACATCTTGAAGAAGATCCTGTAATGCCGGTCTTTGTAAATTTCCACCAGAGAAACCTCCGTCATCGTAGTGTTTTTCTATAATTTGCCAGCCTTGGTGCATTTGGCTCTTAATATAATTTTCTCCAGCTTCACGCTGTGCTTCAAGAGTATTGAATTCTTTATCAAGACCTTCGTCCGTTGATTTTCTTGTATAAATAGCGCATTTGATTATTTTCATTGCTTGCCTCCAAATCCAAAAAAGAAACGACCTGAAACCTTTTTGCCAGTTATTTGGTACGCCACCGCCGATAGACTTTTATAATATTTACCTTCAAATTGATATCCTCCAGACGTTACGATTACACTGTACTCTTTGTTACGATACGTTCTAACTAATCGTGTTCCTACTTTTGGACATCCTTTATTTGAGGTTTCTTGCGGTGGTATATTCTCCTGCTTTATTTTTTTACCAAGTAGTAAGTTTCGAACGTTTTCCGGTACGCCACCATATACTAACTCTTGCATCCGATAGGCAAGGCGAGGTATATAATAGCGTTTTGTTTTCCAGATTGGTTCACTATCAAAGTATTGTCTCCACAGGTTTTGCAATTCACCAACACTCATATCATTAAGCTGAAGCACTTTTTCTTCTACCATTTCGAGTTCCTTTCTTAATGACACAAATGCTTGGAATTTCTATTTTATCCAGTCCTTTCTGCACTAATTCCGAACTATTTTGCCCATCTATCAGCTTAAATATTTCCGGTAGCAGAATTTTTATAATTTTCTTGGTGTTCGTCATTTTATACCTCCGACAGAACCACCCGTTTAAAAATAAAATCGGAGCCAATTTTTTATTTTTTTTGATAACTAGTTGTTATTTCTATAAAAAAT
>CADBPX010000126.1 GCA_902796625.1 uncultured Pseudomonadota bacterium | reverse complement strand
TGGATTCGAACCAACGAATGTCGGCACCAAAAGCCGATGCCTTACCACTTGGCGACGCCCCAATATCATTTGGTAATCCGTGTATAAAATATTTTTTTTCTAATTGCAAGAACTTTTTTTATTTTTATCACTTTTTTTAATATGTAAATTTCAATTATAATATTAATTGTGTGAACATAATATTATCCGCTTACCAACAAATACAAAATTGTGAAAATTATAAGAAACCTTGTTAAAAAAGCTGTTTTTTTGTTTATTAATATTTTGCTTAGAAGGTCTTAGTGCAAGAATCATGTTTGCTATTGTCGCAATCGCTATAACCGCATATATACTCTAATTTATTATAAGGAGAAAAGATATATCCAAATCATAGGTCAGAACCACTGTATAAAATAAAAGTAAATTAGCTATAATAATATGGTGTTCCAGCACTGTTAAATGATCTTGTACGTTTTTGTACTAACGCTGTGAAACAGTATATCAACAGAATAAACGCTATGGTGTATGATATAATACCCATGTTTAACTTAGGTTTTCTAAGTATAAAAAAGGGCATCAAAGTGATGCCCCTTATATTTAAAGATTTGTAAGAAATTATTTTACAGCATCTTTCAATACTTTACCAGCTTTGAACTTCGGAGCTTTAGAAGCAGCAATCTTCATTGTTTTACCTGTAGCTGGGTTACGTCCGTTACGAGCAGCACGTTTAACAACATCAAATGTACCAAAACCGGTAATTTGAACAGAGTTGCCTTTTTTCAAAGATTTAGTAACAACTTCAATAGCAGCTGCAACAACTTTTGTTGCATCAGTCTTTGTTACGCCAGCTGTTTTAGCTACGGCATCAACGAATTCAGTTTTATTCATTTTAGGTCCTTTCTTATATTAAGGTTAAATCAGGTATACCCATACCTTTCAACTACATATTCATTACATTTTTTTGAAATGTCAAATAAAAGAATTGAATTATTAGCAGACAATCCACAATTTTTTTTACATTTTGCCAGAAATAACACTAAATTTTACATATTTTTGTGACACAGCCCCTTAAAACTTGCTATCAGTACAAAAAAATACTAAAAAAAACGAATCGATTTTGCAATATCAGGCACGACGCAAATATGTTCCCAAGACCTTTCTTTTCCCATAATTTTCGAAATTAACTTCACAGAAATTTCCATCGGTTTTGGTAATTATTCCGTATCCGAGTACTTCGTGATAAACTCTAACCCCAATCAGTTTGTTAGGAGAATATTCAAAATTATCGTCATCATAGGTTTCATATGTATATTGATGAGAAACATTATCTTTATGATATGAAGATTTATCATAATTTTTATAAGTGCTTTTATTATAGAAAGAACTTTTCTTGTTATAGGTGTTATTCGCATAGCAATTACTTGTCTGATTGTTAATTTGCAGACATTCGCTTGGAATTTCATTAAGAAAGCGGGAAGGGATATTATTCTGCCATTGTCCGTATATACGACGGTTAAAAGTTGTTGTTATATATAGCTTTTGTTTGGCGCGAGTAATTGCCACATATGCCAATCTACGTTCTTCTTCCAGTGAATTTTCTCCACCTTCATCTAAACTTTTTTGGTGAGGAAAAAGGCCTTCTTCCCATCCCGGAAGAAATACCACGTCAAATTCAAGGCCTTTAGCTGAATGTAATGTTATCAACATGACCTTATTGTAATCAATAACATTATCATTTTCCATAACCAAGCTGACATGGTCTAAAAACTCAGCTAAATTAGGATATGTGTTTGTGTCGCTGATAACATTTATTAATTCTTTTAAGTTTTCAATCCTTCCAGAGGCTTCTGCCGAAGAATCATTTTTCAACATATCCCAATAACCGGTATCTTCTAAAATTTTAGAGGCTAAATCGTCAAGAGGAGTGGTGTTAACGGATTTTTGCCATTCGTGAAAATTTTGAACCAAAGATGTAAGGCTGTTTTTACTTTTACCGGTAAGAATATTTTGATTTATGGCAATTTTTATAGCCTCAAATAAAGAAGTATTAGACACTTTGGCAATCTGTTCTAATTTTTCTATTGTTTTGCTGCCGATACCTCTTGCCGGCTTGTTGATAATTCTTTCAAGAGCCAAATCATCATCGGGCTGTACAATTACCCTAAAATAAGCAAGAATATCTCTTATTTCTGCTCTTTCATAGAACTTCGGCCCGCCAATCACCTGGTAAGGTATTGCCTCATTAATGAATTTTTCTTCGAATTCACGGGTTTGGAATGCTGTTCGTACCAAAACAGCTATATTTTTATACTCGTATCCGCTTTGATGTAATTTTTTTATTTCCGATACAATCCACTTGGCTTCTTCTTCACCGCTATAAATACTGAGAAGCTTTATTTTTTCATTATTTTTATTTTGGGCTATACTATTTTCAGCAACACGTAATGTTTTTCCCAATCGCGTTTTATTATGCGAAATTAAATTAGAAGCCGCATTTAAAATATTAACCGTTGAGCGATAGTTTTGTTCAAGACGAATAATTTTTGCATCATCAAAGTCTTTTTGAAAGCGCATAATGTTCTCAATTTCAGCACCACGCCAAGAATATATGGATTGATCATCATCACCGACACAACATAAATTTCTATATTTTTGCGAAATAAGCCGTAAAAATAAATACTGCGTAACATTGGTGTCTTGATACTCATCGACCATTACATATTTAAATTTATCCTGGTATTTCTGCAAAATTTCATTATTAGACATCAAAATAACCAAAGTATGTAATAAAATATCACCGAAATCAACACAATTAAGCTCAAGTAAACGTTTCTGATATTTATTGTAAATATTTGATAATACAGTTGATTTGTATTCTAAATTAATTTTTTCAACGGTTAATCCTTTATCTTTTAAACGAGATATTTTTTCAACAACATTTTGAGGAGGGTATTTTTTATCATCAATACCTTCTGTTTCCATAATTTGCTTAATAAGTCTTTTTTGATCATCCTCTCCCAAAATTGTAAAATTAGGATGTAATCCGACTAGCTCGGCGTGTTGACGCAGTATTTTAACACATATTCCATGAAAAGTTCCCAACCATACATTGTTGACCATATCTCCAATCAAATTCTGAACGCGCTCTTTCATTTCTTTAGCTGCTCGGTTGGTAAATGTTACGACTAAACAGTTCCAAGGTTGCGCTTTCATCTGAGTTAAAATATATGCAAGCCTGGTAGTAAGAACTTTGGTCTTACCGGTTCCTGCGCCAGATAGCACTAATAAAGGTCCTTCAGTTGTTTCAACGGCCTGTCTTTGTTCCTTATTTAATTCATCAAGCCACGGCATGGACGGCTTTAATGAACTGATATTATCATAATCAGGTGCCGCATTAGATACTTCCAAATCAAATATTTTATCGTCAGAGGTGATCATTTTAAAATTTTTCTTGTCTTTATATTATTAGCAAATTATATATAGTTCTAGCGTATTAATTTTATAAATGAAAGTTTTTTATCGTTTATAAACAATTTTTAACAGAGGCTCATATGTCAATTGTCAGAGAAAAAATAGTTAATTTAAAAAAATACATGCAAAGCAAAATTTTAGGCCAAGAAGATTTAGTTGATAAGCTCATTATTACAATGCTTGCTGATGGACATGCTTTGGTGGAAGGAGCTCCGGGATTAGCCAAAACCAAGGCAATTAAAACTTTAGCCGATTGTGTTGAAGCATCATTTAGTCGTATTCAATTTACGCCTGATTTATTACCATCGGATATAACCGGAAGTGATATATATATTTCGTCCACCGGTGATTTTGAATTTCGTAAAGGGCCTATTTTTGCAAATATGGTATTAGCAGATGAAATAAATCGTGCTCCGGCCAAGGTTCAATCTGCATTATTGGAAGCCATGGCAGAAAGACAGGTGAGTGTCGGAGGAAAACAGTATAAGCTTCCGCAGTTATTTATGGTTATGGCCACTCAGAATCCGATTGAACATGAAGGAACGTATAATTTGCCGGAAGCTCAATTAGACCGTTTTTTGATGTATATAAAAATTGATCAACCATCAGCGCAAACGGAAAGAGAAATACTGAATTTGGTTCGCCAAGAAGAAAAATCTGGATATAAAATGCCAAATTTTGCATGTGATATCCGTATTGAAGATATTTTATCGGCCAGACAAGAGGCTTTTGATATCCATTTCAGTGAAGCTATTGAAGAATATTTGGTGCAATTGATAATAGCAACAAGACATCCGGAAAAATATGATGAAAACTTAAAAAATACAATCTCTTACGGAGCAAGCCCGCGTGCAACTATAGCATTAGACAGATGCGCCAGAATTCATGCGTGGCTGCAAAACCGGGATTTTGTTACTCCTGAGGATATTCATGCGGTTGTTTTTGATATTTTGCGGCACCGAATTATTTTAACGTTTGAAGCTCAAGCCAATGAAATAACTGCCGACGATGTAATTCAAAAGATTCTGCAACTGGTTCCGTTACCTTAAGGTAATTTAATATGAATCTGTTTTCATTTATAAAAAATAAAGATATTCAAAATAACCGAACGGGGTTATCTGTTTCGCTGAGGGAATTGATTGATATCCAACGATTTATTCCTTATATAAACACAACCGATAAGCTTCTAACCTCCAATATGACCGGAAATGTTAAGTCTGCCTTTAAAGGACGAGGAATAGAACTTGAAGAAGTAAGGGAATACGCATACGGCGATGATGTCAGAGACATGGATTGGCGAGTAACTGCTCGTAAATCTGAGCCGTATATCAAGGTTTATAATGAAGAAAAAGATCGTGAAATAGTTGTTTTGTTGGATTTAACCGCATCAATGGTTTTTGGAACAAAACGTGAGTTAAAATCGGTTACAGCGGCTAAAATAGCAGCATTATTGGGATGGCTGAGCATTAAAAATAAAGATCGTTTTGGTGTATTAATATATGACGGCCAAAATATTTCTTATTTTAAGCCGCAGAATAATATGAAAAATTTAGTTTCCATATTCAGCAAAATTTCTCAAAAAACAACTGAGATTTTACAGGCAAATTATGAAGGTTCTATGGCTGATGCAATAAAATACTTTGAATATCAGCAAAAAGGACAAGGAGCTCTTTTTATAATCAGTGATTTTTATAATTTTACCGATGAACAGTTTAAAGGTATTGCTGCCTTATCCAAAAAACATCAGGTATTTTGCGTAAGAATTTATGATATTATAGAAAAAAATGCTCCTGAAGCCGGATTATACGCAGCAGAATATGAAGGAATTAATACAATATTTGACAGTTTTTCCGATGACTTTAGAAATAATTATAACAATTTCTTTGCTCAGCAGCGGGAATTTATTAAAAAAAATTGCCAAAAATTATCTTGTAATTATATTGAAATTTGCTCAGAAGCTCCATTTTTTAAGCAATTTTCTATCAAATAAAAAAACTTGACATAATAAGATTTATATGATAGTGTGACAAAGTAATTATTTTGTAAACGTAAGAGGTCAAGATGGTAAAAATTAATGAAAATACTGCCTACAAAAGGGGGCAAGAGCTTTTGGATGAGGGTGAATATGAAGAAGCAATTGAAAAATTTGCCGAGGTAATTGCTGATAACCCAAGAGCATGGAAGGCTATGAACAGCCAAGGTTTTGCTTATCAGAAAATGAGCAAATATACAGAGGCAGTCCAATGCTTCGATAAAGCACTGGAGATTAATCCTAAATCTGTGGAAGTTTTAAATAATAAAGGTGTCACCTTAAGTATGCGTGGACTATATAAGGATGCAATAGTATGCTTTGATGAGGCATACGCAAATGATAAAACTTCATTAGAAGCATTGAATGGTAAGGCAATAGCTCTGCAACATATGTTCTCATATAAAGAAGCTTTAGATGTGTTAGAAAGTGCTATGCAAGTTGATAGCAAACACCCTCAGACTCTATTGAGCATTGCCGTTACGTTGCAAAAGTTGAAACAATATGACCGTTCAATATCGTTTTTCAAAAAAGTTTTATCCGGCGATAAATATAATACCAAAGCATGGAACGGAATTGGTGTTACATACCAATTGATGGGTGATAACGATTCGGCACTAAAGTGTTTTACAAAAATTTTGAATATTAATAGTCAGGATCTTCAGGCTTGGATAAGCATTGGTTATGTATATCAGAAAATGTTTAAATTTAAGGATGCTCTTAAATGTTATAAAAAAGCGCAGGCTATTGTTAATGGTAGATATACCCACAAACTGTATGATGGCTTGGCTTCTTGCCTAACAAAGCTTTCTGAGTTTGATCAGGCAATAGAAGTTTATAAAATTATTTTCCAAAGTGAAGAGGGTAAACGCAAGTGGGATGCACAACGCTCTATTAAGTTTGTTAACAAACTTAAACGCAAACAGGCTGTTGGAATGTTACCTGAACTAGTTCCTCCGACGGAAAATAATTCTAACGACAATACCTCTGGCGATCAAGAGGATTAATTTCGTTAAATAACTATTTGATTTAAGGAGCTTTATTACACATGAGCTCCTTTTTTTGTAACTATAAAATAATACATACGTAAATATATATTAAAAAGTTATTCAAATGTGATAAAATAATTTGCAATATTTATTTTTTTTTCTATAATGCCTCCAGAATGATATTTATTAAGGAGATGAGAATATGGCTGATGAACCAAATTTAGGTTGTCAAGTTGGTG
>CADBPX010000125.1 GCA_902796625.1 uncultured Pseudomonadota bacterium | reverse complement strand
GGTATTTCTGCACTTAATCGACGCCACATCTGATGACATTGTCGCCGATTATAAAGTTATTCGCCGTGAACTAGAGCTTTATAGTGATAAACTGCAAAACAAGCCGACGGTTGTCGCCCTTAATAAGTGTGATGCTTTAAGTGATGAAGAAATCAGCGATAAATTAAATTTACTAAAACAAGTTTGCCCTTATGAAGTATTTGCTATATCCGCAATAGCAAACCGCGATTTAAAATCCTGCTTAAGCGCCGTAGAAAAGTTTGTAACTCGCATTCGTCCGGAAAAAATAAGTTCTGATGAAAGCCCGATCAGTACAATAAAAAAGCCATGGTCACCGCTTGATTAATAAAGGAGAAAATAAAGTGACAGCAAAAAAAGCACAAACAGAAAATCAAATTCTCAAAATTATAACCGAAACTCTTGAGGATATGAAAGCCGAAGATGTTATTACCATTGATCTGGCCGGTAAAACGTCCATCGCCTCATATATGGTTGTGGCCAGCGGTACTTCAAATCGCCATGTTTCATCAATTGCTCAAAAAATTGAAGAAAATTTAAAATCTGCCGGTTGCCGTTGTACCATGGAAGGTGAAGTTAAAGCTGATTGGGTGTTGATTGACGCTTTTGATGTTATTGTTCATATTTTCCGACCGGAAGTTCGGGAATTTTATAACTTGGAAAAAATGTGGTTATCAGCAGCCAATTTACGCAAAGACTAAGCAATGAAAATCACCGTAATTGCCATCGGAAAGTGCAAACACAATTCGCCGGAAGCCAAAATTATTGCCGAATACACAAGGCGTTCCGGTTGGGATATTATAATCAAAGAGCAAGATAATTCCAATCAGGAAACAGAAGCCCAGTTTCTGCAAAATAATATTCCGCACGGTGCCAAAGTAGTTGTACTTGACGAACGCGGCGTAAATATTTCCAGTATTGAACTGGCCGCTAAAATTGAAAATTGGCTCTTGGGCGGCTGTTCGGATATATGCTTTTTAATTGGAGGAGCCGACGGTCATTTACCTTCAACCCGCGACAAAGCTGATTTAATTTTATCGTTTGGCAAACTCACCCTGCCCCATATGTTAATGCGCGCCGTTTTATGCGAACAAATCTATCGGGTACAGACTATCATAAATCATCACCCCTACCATCGCGCATAGAACAGAATTTCAGCGTACGCAAATTATCAAAATCAAAAGATAGCTGACAAAAGTTAAGCCCAAGGTATAAAGAATAAGGGTTAGAATCATACTCAACTGTTGATGTTTGGCGATTTTAATTACCGGCAACGTTAATTTTTTCTGCTTAGCTCGCGCAGCAATTTCTTTAAGCCAACCGCGCCGCCAAATAATCAAATAAGTCAAATACAGCACCAACACAACCAGCAGACCGTATCCCAACGGCTCAGCCAACATCGGTACCGCCCGCAAACAATAAACGGCAATTGCAATCAGCACTGCAACAAATATATAGGGTAAACCGCGGCGCATAATCAGCGGAAAATATGCAATTAACAGATATCCCACCAAAATTCCGAGAATAACGCGCGCTATCATGATCCCTCCTCCATATTTACCATAGTGATTATAACATAAAGCCATTTATTTTTAAACAACTAAATCTAATGGGTTGATTTTTTCTTTAAGCAGTGCTAGTTTATGCTCTTGCAGAGAGGGTATAGTGTAATGACAGATGCGCAAATGATTTTAGATGACAATTACAATTCGAACAATGGTAGTTTTGCATATTTTTTACAAAACAAGGCCGTTTTCAATAAGGAAGCTTTGCGTAAACTGTGTGAAGCAATTCGGCTGGTTGCCGACTCCGGCATATCCTTAGGGCAAGATGCTTTGAAAATAAATGCAATTTATGGTCGCACTTTAAAATGTTTTTTATATCATTTTGATGCCGCTGATCCGTATGCAATTACTAATCTGCCGAAAAATTACAACAAAATGATTGAACAGTTGGAAAAAACCGTGCAATACTACTTTTCAACCCGAATTTAGATTTTTTTTACATTCCCAGCATAGGCAAAACATATTGATAAACGGCATAGCCGAGAGCGCCGAGAATCGCAAGACTCACAAGATAGAACGGCAGTTTAATTAAAAATTTCAAGGCAAAAAGCCCGACAAGTGCCACTCCGGCAAACAGCAAAATTTCTGACATATTATCCATCTCTTTCTCCATGATTCAGCTTTGTTTAAGTTTGATATATATTTT
>CADBPX010000124.1 GCA_902796625.1 uncultured Pseudomonadota bacterium | reverse complement strand
TTGTTCTACTGGTGGTCAGGGAGGGGATCGAACCCCCGACACGAGGATTTTCAGTCCTCTGCTCTACCAACTGAGCTACCTGACCGGCAAGCACGAATAGCTTTATAATATAAAATTTCTTAAATGTCTACACATTTTTTTTGTTTTGTGCATTTTTATCCAAAACCCCTCACATCTGCTCAAACGAAAAATCGCAAAAAATGGCAAAAAATTGCTTTTTTTTAATAAAAATGACTAAAAATTACACATTTTTGTTGTTTTTTTGCAAAAATCGTCTATACCTGAATCCGAGTACAAAATAAATTTTAAAGGATAAAAAATAATGGCAAATCCTATTGATACTAAAACAATCAGCAAATTGGCTGAAATTCTTGATAAAAACCAGTTGAGCGGCTTAAAATATGAAGATGAAAATTGCAAAATTTCGTTAACCCGAGATTTTTGTAACGGAACTGCTCCAACATATACCATACCAACCAAAATGATTGCCGCTGAACCTGCCATACAAACTCCGGCACCTACTACCGAAGTAACAGAAGAAATAGATTATAGCAATAATCCCAATGCTGTCAAATCACCGATGGTCGGTGTTGTTTACTTATCCAGCAACCCGAATTCAGCCAATTACGTCCAAGAAGGTGATAACGTTTCAACCGGCGACACCTTATGCTTAATTGAAGCGATGAAAACGTTTAATCCGGTTAAAGCTCCTAAAAGCGGCCGAGTTACCAAAATTTTGGTTGAAAACGGCGATCCGGTTGAATATGGCGCCCCTCTGGTCATTATTGAATAGTTGAGTATAAATATGTTTGAAAAGATTTTAATTGCAAACCGTGGTGAAATTGCCTTAAGAATACATCGTGCATGCCGTGAAATGGGCATTAAAACTGTAGCTGTACATTCTGAAGCAGATGCCAATGCCATGCATGTCCGTTTAGCCGATGAAGCTGTATGCATCGGTCCGGCTCGCTCCGGTGATTCATACTTGAATAAACCGGCAATTATCTCTGCTGCTATTATTACCGGTGCTGATGCAATCCACCCGGGATACGGCTTTTTATCTGAAAATGCTGATTTTGCCGAAATGGTTGAAAAACACGGCATTACGTTTATTGGCCCAACAGTCGAGCAAATGCGCTTGATGGGAGATAAAATTACCGCTCGCAAAGCAGCAAAAGATGCCGGATTGCCGATAACGGAAGGCTCTCCGGCTCTTGATACCATTGATGATGCAAAGCACTGGGCTCATGAAATAGGTTATCCGGTAATTATTAAGGCTAAAGACGGCGGCGGCGGTAAAGGTATGAAAATATCCTTCAGTGATAACGACATTGAAGAAGCATATACCATGGCTAAAGCTGAAGCCAAAGCCTCATTTCCGAGTGACGTCGTTTACATGGAAAAATATCTCCAACATCCGCGCCACATTGAAATGCAGATCTTAGCTGACAAATACGGTCATGTTGTTCACCTTGGTGAAAGAGATTGTTCTATACAGCGTAATAACCAGAAAGTAATTGAAGAATGTCCTTCTCCGGCCTTAAATCAAAAACAACGGCAAAAAATCGGCGAAATTGTTCGCAAAGCTATTGCTAAAATTGGTTACCAAAATGCCGGAACCCTGGAATTTTTGTATGAAGACGGACGCTTCTATTTTATGGAAATGAACACTCGTTTACAAGTTGAACACCCGATTACTGAGGCTGTTACCGGCATAGATATTGTCAAAGAACAAATTCGAATTGCCGCCGGTTCACAACTCGGATATACTCAAGAAGATATCCATTTTAGCGGTCATGCTATTGAATGCCGCATCAATGCTGAAAATCCGGAAAACTTTGTTCCTTGTCCGGGAAAAATACAGGAATGGCATGCTCCGGGAGGATTAGGAGTTAGAGTTGATTCGGAAATTTACTCCGGTTACTCAATTCCTCCATACTATGACAGTATGATTGCCAAACTAATCGTACATGCTCAAACCCGCAATGCAGCTTTGATGCGTTTGCGCAGAGCTTTAGAAGAATTTGTCATTATGGGGGTTAAAACAACTATTCCTCTGCACCAAAAAATTATTTCCCAACCGGAATATCTTGACGGACAATATGATATTCATTGGCTGGAAAAATTTATGGAAGAACAATCAAAAAATAAAGAAGGTTAAAACCTTCTTTATTTTTTTACTGCAATAACGTTTTATAAAAAATCCGCATTCGACGGAAAAATCCGATTTTCGGCTTTGGTGACATAATTTCCCAACCTCTGCTTTGCATCATTTCAAACTGGCATTCACTCATATTTTTAATTAGGCGTAAGAAACGCGATGTACGTTTATTCATTTTACTTAAAATGCGATTGGCTTTCAAATATCCGTTCTGAGCTTCCAAAGCCAAGGTTTCTCGAGCAGATGACATATTTTTGTTCTCAACCATATCTCGCGGACTTTCTATTTCCACACCGGCTGTTTGCAAAATTTCTGCCGGAATATATAAATGTCCTTGCTTAGCATCATCTTTTATATCTCTTAAAATATAAGTAACGACAACAGCTTTGCCTAAATTTTTAGCCAATTCTTCGTTAGCCGCCCAGTGTTCTTCACCGACAATTGTTAAAGCCAGTGAAAAAGGAACTTCAGCCATTCCCTGCACATATTGTTCAAAAACTTCACGTGATGGTGCATGCAAAGGCTTAATACCATTTAAGAATGCGCTATTCAAGATTTGTTCCCAACTTTCTTTCGGCAAATTAAAGCGCATACAATTCTTATATATTTTTCTGCCGATATTTGACATTGGAACATGCTTATCGTAGATATTATTCAATTCCTCCCGCCAAGCATTCAGCAAACGTTTTTTTTCGTTCAGCGGCATATCCGAACGAGCCACATCATCGATATGCCGGCAAAATGCAAAAAGCGTAAACAGAGCCTCGCGCTGTGAATTTGGCAAATTCCGCATACACCAAAATAAAGAAGGTTGCGACTTTTTTATCATATCTCCAATTGATATCATTTAAATACCCTTACGTGACAATGTGGTACGCTTACGCACAACAACAAACTGAAGCAAACTATATAAGAAAATCCACACAAGGTCAAGAAAACTAAATTGTTCTTGTTTATTGTTTTCGACTAACAGTTTAAGTTTATTCAGCAAAACAGCCAGATGCCATTTTAATCGTTTAGACCGTACAATACTCAGCAACACAAAACCACTTTTTAAGAAACCGGACAATTTATTTTGCTGACGCTTTGCGGAAATTTTAATTTTGCCGATTAATTTTGACTTTGTTGCAAATAGCCGTTGCCAAAAAAGCAAAGCCAACAGAGATTGCATCGGTTGATAAGTACTTGGACTTTCGTCATTATTTAATACCATAATTAAACGAGCCAACGGCGAAACAATCTGCCCAATAATATCTGACACTTGTTCATTTGAAGTTGCCTCCGGTTGTATTGCCAAATATTTCCAAGACTGTAGCGGCTCTATGAGCAACGAAGATGATAAATTTTCTGCCACAAACTGTTTTTGCAGCTGCGCCAACATGGTTTGTTTAAGAGGAAATTCCCGCCTTACAGCTTTTTCCAACAAGCGGATTTTTTCAAGTTTTACATCAGTATTCTGCGTTTTTTCATAAAAATGCTTCCAACCTAAATCCAAATAATCGCAATACAAAAGCAACAGCGACCGGTATTTTTTACTAACAAGCGGTTGTAAAATCGTCGCATCAAGCATCAATTTCATCCATCCATTTTCTAAAATCGGTTACCGCGCGCTGACAATAGGCTTCCTTGCGCTCTGCCCCTTTTATTTTATGAAATTTTCCATTTTGGCTAATCTTCCCATCTATTGTCGGCAATAAGCCAAAATTAATATTCATCGGCTGAAAATCGGCTGTTGTATCATGTAAATGCCCTTGCATGGCACCGGTTGCTGTTGTTGCCGGCGGAACTAAAGGTTTTTTATGATTAAGCAGACAAGCGGCATAATATCCGGCAATCATACCGACATTAGCACTCTCGATATACCCCTCACAGCCACTGATTTGTCCGGCAAACATCACATTCTGCTGTTTTTTTAACCGCAAAAAATCATCTAAAAGCAACGGACTATTGATAAACGTATTTTTATGAATACCGCCAAATCGGGCAAACTCTGCCTTTTCCAATCCTGGTATAAGGCGGAATATTCGCTGTTGTTCCCCATATTTCATTTTGGTTTGAAACCCGACAATATTGCGCAATGTATCCTCTTTGTTATCTTGTCGCAACTGCACTACGGCATATGGTTTTTCCGTTGTGTGCGGATTTGTCAGTCCGACCGGCTTCATCGGACCGAATAACAGCGTATCCCGTCCTCGTTCAGCCATAACTTCAATCGGCAGACATCCGTCAAAATATTGTGCATTTTCAAAATCATGAAACTGCATTTTTTCCGCGGCTAATAAAGCATCAACAAAATCTTCATATTGTTGCTTATTCAGCGGACAATTAATATAGTCATATTTATCACCTTTATCATACCGTGATTGATACCAGGCCTTACTGAAATCGACACTTTCTTTATAGAGCACCGGTGCAATTGCATCATAAAAAGACAACGAACAATTATCGATTTGCCGTAAGATCGCCGTAATAAAATTTTCGCTGGTTAAAGGACCGGTAGCAACAATTGTCAAAGGTGCGTCAGATGTCGGAAAATCTGTAATTTCCTGATGAATGACCTCCACCAAACCTGTCGCGATTAATTTTTCCGTCACCATAGCCGAAAACCCGTCTCGATCGACTGCTAACGCTCCGCCGGCCGGAACTTTAGTTGCATCGGCGCATTGCATAATCAGTGATCCGAACATCCGCATTTCTTCGTGCATCAGACCGACAGCATTATGCAAGGCATCGTCGGAACGCAACGAATTAGAACAGACCAATTCCGCAAAATTTTTGCTTTTGTGCGCCGGAGAATATTTATGCGGCTTCATCTCATATAATTTCACCTTAATACCGCGCTTAACCAACTGCCACGCGGCTTCGCATCCGGCCAAACCGGCACCGATAATCTGCACAAAATCATTGCTCATTTTACACCTCTTAACGCAGACAATTTAGCTTTTTATACTTCAAATGTAAATATCTGAACCGCAAGTTATTAAATATTTTTTAAATCACTTTTGCTACACTGCTGACAAGAGAGAACATTTCGAGTAAAAAAATGAGCTTATATAATATTAGATATCTTGCCCCAATAGCTATTTTAATCGGTTTATTTCCGCTTATTTCGACAGCGGAAGAACCAGCTGCAGAACCGACTGCTGAAATTATGGAACCAGAGATCGATCACGAAATTCTTGAGGCCCCGATTGAACAAAAATCCGGCAGTTCAAAAATTATAAGCTCATCGCTGACTGAATATGTTCAGGAAAACAACAAAAATGCTCCGTCCGAAAATAGTGCAAATAAAGGGGAAAACGGCACTTGGATAACCAATTTAGCCAATAAAGTTGCTGAAAAAAGTTCAGAAACTTTTGGCGCTCAAACGACTATTGCTCCGGTTCACCGTTCAAACGCTTCGGTATTTGATATTTCCGGCGTGATGCTGCGGATGAATCGGCAACAGGCTGCCGAAGCTTTATCTAAACGCGGTTATCGCAAAACGGCGGAAAATTTGGATATTCCGAATTTTATTCGTTGGCGCTATGAAGAAATATGCCGTAATGAAGGCGTTGTCGGCTACGAGCGCATTCAAAGTTGCATTATCACCATGTCAAAGAAAAAAAATTATCAATATACACAAAAAGAAAGCTATACCAACTTTCAGACCAAGGAGAGTATTGATATATTTTATACCAGCAATTTCACCGGCAATAAAGTATATCGCATAATGTACAATACCGAAGCGGCAAACATTAAGGGAAGCGGGCCGAAGGCCGATTATTTACGCAATATCAAAATATTTGATTTTTGGAAAAAGATCAGTCAAAAATACGGCACCCCTGACAACAAAGAACGCGTAACATGGGGACTGGGTGAAAACAAGCCGGTTTTGCAGGCCGCTACCGGACAATTAATGCTTTCCGATCCGATGTTGCTACAGCTTGATTATATGCGGATGTCGCGTGAAGATCAAAAGTTTATGAATACTGCTGTTTATACTTTTTAGGAGAATATTATGAAATTCACCCCAACCGAATTAGCTGATTTAGTATGTACTCGTTTAAGCCACGACTTAATCGGAAATATTGGCGCTTTATCCGGTGCACTTGAACTGCTTGAAGATAGCAATAATGTTTTAGACGATGACACTAAAAATATTTTAACAACAGCGACAAACACATTAAAAGCCCGACAAAAATTTTTCCGCATTGCCTTCGGTGCTGACACCAAAAAAATGGAACTTTACGAATTATATACCATCTGTCAAGAATATCTGAACAGTATCGGGTCTCGCAACTTTCCAATCACATTTAAGGCACAAAATATTTCTGCCGAACTCGGAAAAATTTTCTGTTTATGCATCATGTTGGCAGCAGAAATTGTAATCAAAGGCGGTCAAATCAATATTACGGTTAATCCGAAAAACATGTGCATAGATTTGCAGTCTGACTATAAACTCTCATCTCCGAAAATTGACATTTATCAAGCAATTTTACAAGATGTTAAACCGCAAGATAATATTTCACAATACATTGCCTTAATTTATCTGCGCGAGCTTCTGGGACATGATATTCCGATGCACATTGATGCAAACGAAAATCATTTTCAGCTTATTATCGGCCAATAAAAAAAACTCTCCGAACTTTCGGAGAGTCGTTTTTATAATAAGAGAAATATTTTTGCTTAATACATTCCCCCCATACCGGCTGCGCCGGCACCACCTTGATTGCAGTGGCATTCTTTTTCCGGAATCTCCGTAACCATTGCCTCGGTTGTAATCAACAAACCGCCAACCGATGCCGCATCTTGCAAAGCCGTACGGACAACCTCTGTCGGATCAACAATGCCATCTTTAATCATATCGGTAAATTCACCGGTTTGCGCATTATAACCATAGTTATAATCTTTGCTTTCCAAAAGTTTTCCGGCAATAACCGCTCCATCAGCACCGGCATTTTCCACAATTTGGCGTATCGGTGCCTGCAAAGCTTTACGAATAATATCAATACCAACATTTTGATCTTGGTTATTGGTTTTTAAATCTGCCAGAGCTTTGGTTGCGTATAACAAAGCCGCCCCACCGCCGGCAACAATACCTTCACGTACTGCCGCACGAGTTGCATGCAAAGCATCATCAATTCTATCTTTACGTTCTTTAACTTCAACTTCGGAAGCTCCGCCAACTTTAATCACCGCAACTCCGCCGGACAATTTACCTAAACGCTCTTGCAGTTTTTCACGGTCATAATCAGAGGTCGTTGTATTGATTTCCTGCTTAATTTGTGCTGCACGTCCGGCAATAGCTTCTTTATCACCAGCACCATCAATAATTGTCGTATCATCTTTGGTAATTTCAACACGCTTGGCTGTGCCTAACATATCCAAAGTTACATTTTCAATCTTCATACCAAGTTCATCGGAAATTACCTGACCGCCGGTTAATGTAGCAATATCCTGCAACATAGCCTTACGTCTGTCACCAAATCCCGGAGCTTTAACCGCACAAACTTTCAATCCGCCGCGAATACGGTTAACAACCAACGTTGCCAAAGCCTCACCTTCGATGTCCTCGGCAATGATAACCAACGGACGTCCCGATTGTACAACTGCCTCCAAAATAGAAATCATCGGCTGTAAGTTAGAAATTTTCTTGTCATATAATAAAATGAACGGACTATCAAAAGCACAGCTCATTTTCTCGGCATCAGTCACAAAATACGGCGACAAATAACCACGATCAAACTGCATACCTTCAACCACATCCAGCTCTGTTTCCAATCCTTTAGCATCTTCAACGGTAATAACACCTTCATTACCGACCTTTTCCATTGCTTTAGAAATATATTCGCCGATAGTTTTATCACCATTGGCGGAAATGGTGCCGACTTGTGCAATTTCAGCTGACGATTGAACGGCTCTTGAACGCGATTTAACATCTTTAACCACCGCTTCTACGGCCATTTCGATACCGCGCTTAACATCTTGCGGATTCATTCCGGCGGCAACGGCTTTGCAACCCTCGCGAATAATACACTCAGCTAAAACGGTTGCCGTTGTTGTACCATCACCGGCTTTATCGGCGGTTTTTTGCGCAACTTCCTTAATAAGTTGAGCTCCCATATTTTCAAATTTATCTTCCAATACTACTTCTTTAGCTACGGAAACACCGTCTTTAGTTAATTTCGGTGCGCCATAAGACTTATCCAACATTACGTTGCGACCTTTTGGTCCTAAAGTTACTTTTACGGTTTTGGCCAATTTTTCGACGCCGTTTAACATTTTACTACGAGCATCTGAGCCAAACATAATATCTTTTGCTGCCATTTTACAAACTTCTCCTTTTTTATTCAATAATTGCTAACACATCTGATTCTTTTACAATTAAGCGGGTTTCGCCGTTCACTTTTATTTCCGTACCGGCCCATTTGCCGAACAATACGCGATCACCTACTTTAACTGTCATTGGTATAATTTTACCGTCTTCGGCACGGAATCCATTACCTACGGCTTCAACAATCCCTTCCGACGGTTTTTCTTTTGCCGTATCCGGAATAATAATTCCGCCGGCTGTTTTTGTTTCTTCATCGACACGTTTAATTAAAACTTTGTCGTGTAAAGGTTTTATATTCATTTTAAGCTCCATCTATAATTTCAACTAATACTTTAGTTAGTGTTTCGACAAACCAAAGTCAAGAAGGGCTTAAAATTTTTTTAAATTAAAAGGCAAAATGAAAGATTACCACAGCCAATGTTGCGTAAACAATTGACGGCCCGAAAGCTCCGGCTCTTTGCTTATTAATAAGACAATTAACTGCAAAGAACACACAAGCGGCCAGTATAATATACGAGATAACCTGAAATCCGACCCACGCGCCGATTGCCGTCAACAGCTTTATATCTCCGTCACCAAAGGCATCGGGATATTTCCAAACCACAAACAAACTTGCTACCAAAGGAATAATAAATCCGGTTGCTGCTCCTAAAGCGCTATTAGCCGCATAGCCGATAAAATACGGTTCGGTCAGCGCCAACCAATAACCTTGCATCGCTGCATAGGCAAAACCCAAAATCAGCAGTGGCAAGGTTAAAATATCCGGCAATAGCATAAATCTTTTATCTACTTCTACCGCTAACAGCAAAATCCACAAGAAGACAATATACATCCAAACAAATGTTGTATCAAAATTAAGCGCAAATAAACAGGTCATTGCTGCGGTAAAAATTCCCCAACCTAAACTGCGCATCATATAGCGCCGCCATAAACGCATATATGTTTCATTATTTTTCAGCTTTTCCCACGGCATATAATGATTGGGCCACCATATTTTTAGCAAAATTCCTCCCATAGAGAGTGAAATCAATTTTCCGATACGGCGTGCCAAATAAGGAATTAAACCACCAAAAATAAAGCCACAGATAACATATAGCATTTTACTTCTCCTTCTTATTGTCGCAAGTTTATCGCTAAATATTAAAATTTCGGTTAAAGGTTATCCTCTTCGTAAATTCTTTTTATGCACTTGCTTTTTTTGCTAAACTCGGCTAGCTTAAACTTGTTTAGTTTACCAAAGGAAAGACTTATGCTTAATATCGGTTGTCACTTATCAATATCTAAAGGATTTACTCACATTGCTGAAGAAGCACTATCCATTAAAGCCAATACTTTCCAATTTTTTACTCGCAACCCGCAAGGCGGCAAGGCTAAAGACTTAGATTTGGAAGATATCCGGCAGTACAATATTATAGCCGCTGAGCATAATTTTGCTCCAATTGTTGCTCATGCTCCATACACGCTTAATCCCTGCTCCGACAAGCCGGAAACACGGGAATTTGCCGAAATGGTTTTCAAAGATGATTTACAGCGCATGGAGCATCTGCCGCACAATTATTATAATTTTCACCCCGGATCTCATGTCGGACAGGGCGTGCAAAAAGGCATTGCGATGATAATTGATTTACTAAATCGCATTTTATGGCCGGAGCAAAAAACCACCGTTTTATTGGAAACAATGTCCGGCAAAGGTTCTGAAGTTGGCTCAACTTTTACTGAATTAGCGACAATTATCTCCGGAGTTTCTCTTAAGGAAAAAATCGGCGTTTGTTTGGATACCTGTCACATATTTGCGGCCGGTTATGACATTGTAAATGATTTAGACGGCGTTTTGCAAGAATTTGATAAAACTATCGGCCTTTCTCGACTGAAGGCCATACACTTAAACGACAGCTTAATGCCGTATAATTCCCATAAAGATCGCCATGCAAAAATCGGTGCTGGTGAAATCGGTCAAGAAGCACTTATTCGTTTTATCAACCATCCGGCAATTAAAGATCTGCCTTTAATACTTGAAACCCCAAACGAGCTTGCTGGATATGCTCAAGAAATATCTTTAATGCGCCAAGCGGTAAAATAGCAAAAAAAAGAAGCCTGTCTTGCATAGACAGACTTCTTGAAATTCTACCGACGACGTCCGCGTGGAGGTGGCGGAGGTGTCGGGCGATGATGACGTGGAGGTGGCGGAGGTGTCGGGCGGTAGTAATAGCCCGGATAATAGTAATACCCGTAAGGATACGAATAATACACCGGAGCTGTCACAATAACCGTACCCACCTCGCTGTCCGAAGCTCCAACAACTCTAGCCGTAGTACAGCTAGTCATGGAAAGCATGCACACCGTGCACACAATCACGAAGAAAAGTAGCCTCTTCATAACTATAATATTTAAAAGATTAATTATTATATTTCCAAGTGTTATAGTATCAGAAAAAAGCCGACTTGTCCAGAATTTTATTTCTTTTGCCGCACAAATTCCAGATAAGACTTACCGTCAACAAGCATATCAACAATTAACGGCTTGTGCTGTGGTGAATATGAAAATACCAATTTCACCACACCGGCATTCACTTGCTGAGTTAACTTATCGGAATGTTCGCGGCGAATGTAAAACGTGAAAGTCTCATCGAATTCCTTTTGCGGACAAACCCCATCGGCAAACTGCGTACAATCAGTTTCATTCCAGTCCGGCCGTAAATACAGATAATATCCCGACAAAAAATCTTTAGGGTCATATCCTTGCACCACAACTTCAACCCGACCAAATTTGGTCATTGCATTCAAATAAAGCATATATCCGCCCAAGACCAAAATCGGCAAAACCAGTAATATTGCTATTTTATTTTTCATTTTTTTCTCTCCATAACAATTTGCCATATTTCATTAACAGTAAAATCGTTGCGATTAATACCACTCCGGAACCGATTAAATACAATCCCATATGTTGCAAGTCTTCGACATCGGCATAATATCCCAAAATGCGGAAAACTGCGGCCAAAACGGCCACATTAAACCAACGCCGGCTTTGTGCTTTATAAGCCGCGAAGGCACAAACTGCACACATCAACAGACACGGGAACAAATCCAATATATCGTCGGCAAACGTTCCGATAAACCATATAATCAGTCCCAAACCAACTGCGTGGAGCAGATATTTTTTCTTATTATAAACGGCATACGCCAGAGCCACCAACAAATATACGATTGGTAAATAATTTTCCATATCGGCGTAATAATGATTAGCTCGCATCAGCAGAACATAAAAATATTCCCCGATAACCCCGAGCAGAAACAGCGGCATAAAACTGACACGATGCCGCAACTTATTTAACAAATATACTAATGCGGCAAAAACGATATATGGTGCCGTATTGCTGAGAATACGCAACACAATATCATTAACCGCCAACGCTTCTTGTGCCGAAATCAGCCATTTTGCCATACGAGCGCATCCAACATACAAATCATATAAAATCAAACAGCTGTAAAAAAACAGCGGACGAACAACTGTTTTATTTTCCTTCTTAGCGAAACACATCCACAGCTCATAAGCCCCGAGAACCCCAAACAAACAGATAATCTGCCACAGGTTAACCCAAGTTATTTGCCTTGCATCTAAGAGCGGATTGCCGCCAAAAACAACATCAGAAATAAACCCGCTGCTACCGTCTAATAACGCCGGATCATAATGCACTCCGACCAAGAACAGTGGCAACCACAGCCACAACAGCCGCGGTGTTAAAATAAACAGCGGCCAGCTGATTAAACACCACAACAAACATCCGCCGGCAACATTGGCGCGCAATTGAAAAACTTGTCCGATTAAGCCGATAACCGCCATAATCAAAAACGCATAAATGCAACACAAAACTTGTTTTAATATGTTAAATTCTTTCTGCAAGCACCACCAGATCAATCCGCTGTTGAGAGCCATTAACACCAAAGCTCCGCCCAGCTTAACACTATTCGGAATATCTTGCCAATTTGCCGCAACTTCGGCGATAAGTCCTAAACCGACCAGAAATGCCGCAAAATATAACAGCACATTCATCCAATAATTTTCGCTGTGCGGTTGGCTTTTTACCTGATTTATAGTTACCATAGTTATCTCCTTATTTTTCGAGCATCACTGCCCATTTATCCTATTCTCCCATTCCGGCTTTCAGCATAACTTCCGGAGCCTCAATCCCCAACAGATTAAGCAACAAAATTAGCACATCTCGCGTTAACTTGGCCAACTTTAATCGTGAAGCGGCCAACTTTTTATCACCGGCGCTCATAATCGGGCAAGCATTATAAAATGTGCTGAACATTTG
>CADBPX010000123.1 GCA_902796625.1 uncultured Pseudomonadota bacterium | reverse complement strand
TAGCCGCATCTCATCCTGATAAAACTCCTTATTTATATTTTGTGGCTTCGGGGAATGGAGGGCATAATTTTGCCCGAACTTTGAGTGAACATAATGAAAATGTTCGTAAATGGCGAATTTTGTCAAAATAATCTTGAAAAAGATACATAATCGTGCTAAAATCCTCATATTGATGGAGGATTAATGGGTAATAGCCTGCAAAATAACACAACGGTTTGGGGGACAAAAATTGAAGGAGGGATTCGCGATAATCGCGATTCACTGCGTCATTGGCGGCAGATGCCGCAAGACTATTCGTTACGAACTAAACCCAAAAAAGTACTTGTTCTCAGCGGAAAGGGCGTGCAAACGGCCAAAGCTGCCAACGGCATGTGCAAAGTTGTTGAAAATTTGTTGGGAACGGCAGCCAAAAAATGTGAAATTTGCGGATTTTACTATCCGGAAAATGAAAAAACGGTGCAAAATACCGCTTTGCGGGCAATGGAAATAGTCGATAAATTTCTTGTTCCGCTTATTGCGGATAAAGATGAAAACGGTAATTTGACTAAATTATCATTTGCCCAAGCATGTCGTAATATGCGTAATGTTGTCGTTGTTACTCACTGTTACGGAAGCAGAGTTATGGCGGTTATTGATGAGCAGTTGGATCAAATTATGCGTGATATCGGCTACTCTGAAACGCAAGCCAAGCTTATTCACCGTCAACTTTTTGTGGCTCATCACAATAATCCGCGTGAAGATTTGGGGAGTAAGGCTCTTAATTCAACTAATTTATACCGGATTACTCAAGCCGATGAACGTAACACTCCGGAAGAGTTCGTTATCGGTAGTTTGCAACATTTTATATCTACGGAAGAAATGGTTGATGACGAATTGCTGTTAATGCCGATTTCAGCTACGGAGCACGCTTTGGTGATTAAAAGAATTTCAGATGGCGTAGAATCAGAACATAACGGTGGATATTGGATAAAGCCGTACGAAAAACTGTCTGCGGCACGGCTTGAAGAAACCGCTTTTCGCATTATTTTGCAGGAAGTTGTTGGCAGTAATTATCCGATTGAAAATTTAACAGAAATAGAAGAAAAAGCGTGGCATGGAAATCCCGATATTCAAGATTATGCTACGCAAATTCGCGAATACGGACAGGAATTTGCCGATGATTATTTTTCCCTGCGACAAGCGTTGACGGAAAGATATAAAATAAATAAAGATTTGCTTGACAGCGGCCGGTTAGGGGCTGTCGAAATTGCAAAATTAACCGAAAAAGATTTATTTTTCAGTTCTAATGATGGTAAAACGTTATTTGATTACAGTTTTGCTAAAGGCGATGTTACAACCTGCCGAAACTTATGGTTACAAATGCAAAAATATCTGCCGCTCGGTCGGCATGATGATGCAGTGCAATCTGTGTGGAAAAATACCTCAGAAGATCATAAAGCTCAGTATGAAAGATACTGCAGATATATGCAACAAGCTCAGCAATCCGGCAACATTTCAATGTATGAAACTTTACGCTCGCTTGAATATGGCACGGCGGAAAATGACAACTTAAAGAAATTTTACCAGCAACAAAAGCGGAACAAAACGCGCTAATCAAATATCAGTGATAGATATACCACAGATTATCGGGCCAACCCAAAGTAATATACGAGCGCTAGGCATATGGCCGCTAAAAAACCGGCACATACGTCATCAAACATGACTCCGCAAGCATTTTTCATTTTGGTATCAAACCATTTTACCGGACCATGTTTCCAAATATCGAAGAGACGAAACAGGCCGAAACCTAAAAATAAAACGGCTAGATTCATATAGGTTACATCTTGCCACAGATAAGACGGTAGCAGCGAAAAAGTTAAAAGCTGACCGACCACTTCATCAACGACGACTTGACCGGGATCTTTATCTTCCTGTTTGCTGATAATGGTATCTGTAGCCCAGATTCCGATAATACAAATGATCCACGCTGCTATAAGCAAAGCCTTGGCTCCGCCGCAGTATAATAAGGCAAAGGCCAGTGGGAGTGTTCCCAACGAACCGACTGTCCCCGGAGCTTTAGGGGATAAACCGAGTCCGAAATAAGTAGCAATAAGATTAGCCAAACGATTAGTCATTTTTCATTCCTTAATGATAGCATCTTCCGTTTAGCTTGGAATACCATGTAGTTCCTTCACCGTGGCATTCATCAAACTTTTCTTGCGGGGCATTGCCTTGTCTGTCAGAATTTGTATAAGCATTATAGTACATATAACCGTGGAATAAAATGCCGCAGATCAAAACTATCAAAAATAACTTTCCTAAAGCTTTAACAAAACCCGATGCTAAATACAAAATAACAAGCAATACAATGAAATTGATTCTGTTATAGAGTATAGCGTCTAATATGTTGTTGCTATCAGCAACATTTTTTATGTAAAACAACGTCAATAAAGCTAAAAGTACACCATTTACTATTTTTCCAAACATTTTTAATCTCCTTATTTTCTTTCATAATATTAGAAATAATTTGAAAATCAAGCATAAACCATTATATGTAAAGAGAAAATAGGACAAGGTGTTAAAAGTTATCCGAAATGGATAATTTTTGAAAAATAATTATTTTTTTACACAAAATTAAAAAAAGTAACTATATCATAAGGTGGTTCAATTAAAATAAGGAGAAAATAATGTATAGTAAAATAGCGTTAATATTGACCATTATCGGTGGCATTAACTGGGGTTTGGTCGGTGCATTTAAGTTCAATTTAGTTGAATTTTTATTTGCTTTTGCGCCAATTGTAGCAACGATTGTATATATTATTGTAGGCTTGGCTGCTTGCTATGTTTTATATGAATATTTGATAAAATAAATAAAAAAATCTCTTGACTAATCGGAATTCTTAATTTATGTTCAATTCCGATTAGCGGGCGCTTAGCTCAGTTGGTTAGAGCCGGCCGCTCATAACGGTCTGGTCGTAGGTTCGAGTCC